>NZ_JBHYIK010000033.1:74529-107080 GCF_042739735.1 Amycolatopsis sp. NPDC059027
GGGGACTTTCCTCGCATCTCGTGAGAGGAAAGTCCCCTTCAGCAGCTCTAGGGGAGCTTCAAGAGGCCCTCGACGGCTTCGGCCATGCCCTGTTCGCCCCGCGCGTTCGGGTGCAGCGCGGCGGCGGGTGAGGCGGGGAAGAGCCCTTCGACCCAGCGTTTGTCCGTCGCCGCGCACAGGTCGTGGCCCTTGCCGGGCGTCGCGGTGTCGGCGAATCCCGCGCCGTGCGCCTTCGCCTGCGTGGCGAGCATGCTGTCGAACTTGCCCAGCGACTCCCGCAGGTACTTGACGTCCCCCGACCCCACCGGCAGCGACGGCCAGCAGCCGTCCCCCTCCGGCAGCACGGTGGGGTAGCCCACGACGATGACTCGCGCTTTCGGCGCCTTCTCGTGGATCTTTCCCAGTACCGACGCGATCTTGCCCGCGGTGGCCTCGATGCGCTCGGCGAGTTCGTCGCGCCCGCCCGCGGTGAACCGGTCCCGGCACTGCGCGCCGGCCGGCTGGTTCGTGGAGCACTGGCTCGCGAGCCCGACGAACCCGACGTCGTTGCCGCCGATGCCGATCGTCACCAGCGTGGTCGCGGCGGTGACGGCGTCCAGTTGCGCCGAGTTGGTCCCGTTGCGGGTCTGCTGGGGGCCGGTGATGTTCGCGGTCGTGGCACCGCTGCAGCTGACGTCGGCGAACTCGGCGGGCTTGAGCCGCGCGGAGACCAGATGCGGGTAGTTGTTGTCCGAGCGGTCGCAGCCCGGCGGTGTCCCGGCGGGCCGCCCGGTGCGGGGCGCGGAGGTGTACGAGTCGCCGAGCGCGACGTAGCGCCCCGTGCCGCCGCCGGTTTCCGCGCCGGCGGGCGGGCTCGTGGACGAGCCGCGATGCCAGTAGTAGTACCCGAACGCCACCAGCCCGATGACGATCACGAGAACCAGGCAGCCGCCCCCACCACTCTTCTTCGCCACTCCTTCGTTTCTACCGACCCGCGGGCCCGCGCGCCTCGCCGATCCGGGTGACGTGCAGGCCGCCGAACAGGAGCTCTCCGGTTGCGTGAGACATGCGTCACAGTCAGTGTGGACTGGTCCGAACAGCCCAACGGAAGGCGGGAAGTCATGAGCCTGAACCTCGACAAGCTGGTCGACAAGGCTTGGGAGGACAAGTCGATCAAGGAGCTGCTGGAGGCGCCGCCGTCGGCGCTGGAAGGCCTGACTCCGAAGCACGACGAACTGCTCGCGGAACTGAAGATCAAGACGATCCGCGACCTCGGCAACTGGAAGTACGCGACGAAGGCCGCCGCGCTGGTGGACCTCGCGGACGCCGAAGCCTGACGACCATCCGTGAAGGCCTCCTTACCAGCGCTTGAATCCATACCGCCGTGCGTAGCGCGTCCGTTGAGGGCGGTGGCGGGGGCATGGATGGACGGTAAGGAGGCCTTCACGTCACTTCAGGGCGTCACGCAGCTCGGTGGCGAGTTCGAGGGCGTGGGTGACGTCGTGCGCGAGGTAGTGCAGATCGACGAAGGCCTCGTCGTACCCGGCGTCGCGGGTCTCGGCCAGCCGCGCGGTGGCGTCCGAAACGCTCGCGATCCGCGTCCCTGGCGACGGGTTCAGCCGCAGCACACGCCGCAAGGCGCCCGGGTCGCGTCCGGCCTCCTCGGCGGCGGCCACCGCGACGTCCCACAGCGCGTCGAGCCGCTGGGGCGGCTGCCACGCGGGCAGCCAGCCGTCCGCGCGCCTGCCGATCCGCCGCAGCGCCGTCTCCGACATCCCGCCCAGCAGCACCGGCGGGCCGGGGCGCTGCACCGGCCGAAGGTCCACTGTGGACTCCGGAATCCGCCACCGCGCGCCTGCGTGCCCGCCCGGCGCGCCGGACCAGATTTCCCCCAGTACGTCGAGAAGTTCGTCCAGCTGCTTACCGCGTCCGGTCCACGAGGTGCCGGTCGCGGCGTACTCGTCCCGCATCCAGCCGATGCCGAAACCGGCGTCCAGCCTGCCGTCGCTGGCTTGGTCCAGTGTCGTCAGGGTCCGCGCCAGCAGCACCGGCGAGTACACCGGCGCGATGAGCGTGCTGGTGCCCAGCCGCGCGGTTTCGGTCGCGCCCGCCGCCGCGGCCAGCGTCACGAACGGATCCGCGAACGTCGTGAACTCCGGCGGATACGGCCGTTCCGGCGTGCCGCCGGGGTAACGGTCCGACGGGTTGTTCGGGGTCAGCACTCGATCGCCCACCCACAACGACGCGAAGCCGAGAGACTCCGCGGCCGAGGCGAAGCTCGCGACCGAGCCGGGCGCGGCCAGCTTTCCGTACTGCGGCAGGGCCAATCCGAGTTTCATCTCGCCTCCGCGAGGATCTCGCCCATGCGGGTTACGCCTTCGACGAGCGCGTCCTCACCGATCGCGTACGAAAGCCGGAAGTACCCCGGGGTGCCGAACGCCTCGCCGGGCACCACGGCGACCTCGGCCTCGCGCAGCAGCAAATCGGCCAGTGCCACCGTGTCCTTCGGCTGCGCGCCGCGAATTTCCTTGCCCAGCAATGCCTTCATCGACGGGTACGCGTAGAAGGCCCCCTGCGGCACGGGAATCTCCACGCCGGGAATCTCCGAAAGCAGCGAGACGATGCGCTTGCGCCGGGCGTCGAACGCGGCCCGCATCTCGTGCACGACGTCGAGCGGGCCCGCGACCGCGGCGAGTGCCGCGCGCTGGGCCACATTGGACACATTGCCGCACAGATGCGACTGGTAGCCCGCGGCCGCCTTGATGACGTCGGCAGGGCCCGCCATCCAGCCGACCCGCCAGCCGGTCATCGAGTACGTCTTCGCGACGCCGTTCAGCACCAGCGTCCGGTCCGCCAGCTCCGGCACCACGACCGGCATCGAGTGCGCCTCGGCGCCGTCGTAGACCAGGTGCTCGTAGATCTCGTCGGTGACGACCCACAGGCCGTGCTCGAGCGCCCAGCGCCCGATCGCCTCGACCTGCTCGCGCGGGTACACCGCACCGGTCGGGTTCGACGGCGACACGAACAGCAGCACCTTCGTCCGCGGTGTCCTGGCGGCTTCGAGCTGTTCGACGTCCACGAGGTAGCCGGTGGTCTCGTCCGCGACGACCGGCACCGCGACGCCGCCCGCCAGCCGGATCGACTCCGGGTAGGTGGTCCAGTACGGCGCGGGGACGAGTACCTCGTCGCCGGGGTCGAGCAGGGTGGCGAACGCGGAATAGACCGCCTGCTTCCCGCCGTTGGTCACCAGCGTCTGCGCCGGTTCGACGACGAGCCCCGAGTCCCGCGCGGTCTTCGCGGCGATGGCCTCGCGCAGTTCGGGCAGCCCGGCCGCGCCGGTGTAGCCGTGGTTGGCCGGATCGCGCACCGCCGCGGCGGCGGCCTCGACGACGTGCGCGGGGGTCGGGAAGTCGGGCTGACCGGCGCCGAAGCCGATCACCGGGCGGCCGAGGGCCTTGAGCTCACGGGCCTTCGCGTCGACCGCGAGGGTCGCCGACGGGGTGATCCCGCCGATGCGCGCGGACACGCGGGGGTGTCGCTGGGTGCCGTTGGCGGGGCTGGTCATGCGGTCATCGTGACACGACCGGGTGACGGCCCGCCCGCTGGTTTCCCCGGTGATCGGGAGCGTTGAGGGGCGCGGTTGCGAGGTGCCGGAGGCCTTGCCGTAGACTTCCGGACTTGGAACGCACTACGGTCAACCCCGCCTGGTGGTGGGGATGATGGAATGCGTCCTCCGGAGCTCCGAGTGATCGGTGTTCCACAGGGGTGTAGCTCAATTGGCAGAGCAGCGGTCTCCAAAACCGCAGGTTGCAGGTTCAAGTCCTGTCACCCCTGCGCAACGGAACTGGTGGAGCGGAGGAGTGGTCGTGAGCGACAGCGACGCCAGCGGCGAAAACGAGCAGGACAAGGCGCCAGAGGCCCAGTCCC
The DNA here is from genome assembly GCF_042739735.1 of Amycolatopsis sp. NPDC059027. Lineage (NCBI taxonomy): Bacteria > Bacillati > Actinomycetota > Actinomycetes > Pseudonocardiales > Pseudonocardiaceae > Amycolatopsis > Amycolatopsis sp. NPDC059027. The sequence goes on from NZ_JBHYIK010000033.1 coordinate 78,436, forward strand.
GCCCGGTCACCGCCGCTGCCCGGCGTGAACGCCGTGCCTCCTCTCGTCCGTCCGGGAAGTCCGAGGCCCGCTCGGATGGCAAGACCCGGCCTGCCAAGGCCGGGGAGAAGGCCGACGACGCCGCGAAGTCCGAGAAGTCTTCGGACGCGAAGGGGAAGGCGACCCCGAAGCGCGACCGCAAGCCGAAGAAGGCTTCGCTGTTCGCCCGGATCATGCGCTTCATCCGCGAGGTGTGGGCGGAGCTGCGCAAGGTCATCTGGCCCAACCGCAAGCAGATGGTCACCTACACCGCGGTGGTGCTGATCTTCGTGGTGTTCATGGTGGCACTGGTGAGCGGTCTTGACCTGGGATTCAAGCAGGTCATCGGGCTCGTGTTCGGCTAGCGAGCGGCCGGGCGCGGCGCCGGGAGGCGGACCGCGCCAGCCTGCCCGGACACGGCAAGCGATCAACTGAGAGGACGGAACGTGACCTCCGAGAACGGCACAGCAGCCGGTCAGGACCTGACCGAGCTTGACGGCGAGCAGGTGGCCGCGGCACTCGGTGACGAGGAGACCGTGGACGCCGAGGCCGCCGACGTGCCCGCCGCCAGCGAAGAGGTCGACGAAGCCGCCGCTGCTGACGAAGCCCCCGCCGCCGAAGAGCAGGCGGACGACCCGGTCGCGGCGCTGCGCGCGGAGCTGAACTCGCTGCCGGGCGAGTGGTACGTCGTGCACTCCTACGCCGGGTACGAGAACAAGGTGAAGACCAACCTCGAGACCCGCACCCAGACCCTGGACGTCGAGGACTACATCTTCCAGATCGAGGTCCCGACCGAAGAGGTCACCGAGATCAAGAACGGCCAGCGCAAGCAGGTGCAGCGCAAGGTGCTGCCGGGCTACATCCTGGTCCGGATGGACCTCAACGACCAGTCGTGGAGCGCGGTGCGCAACACCCCCGGTGTCACCGGGTTCGTCGGTGCCACCTCGCGCCCGTCGCCGCTCACCGTCGACGACGTGCTGAAGTTCCTCGCGCCGCAGGTCGAGAAGGAAGCCCCGGCCAAGGCGGGCAAGGGCGAGGCGGCCGCGGCCGCGGCGCCCGCCGGCGGTTCGTCGGTCGAGGTCGACTTCGAGGTCGGCGAGTCCGTCACCGTCATGGACGGCCCGTTCGCGACCCTGCCCGCGACGATTTCCGAGGTCAACGTCGACGGGCAGAAGCTGAAGGTCCTGGTGTCGATCTTCGGCCGGGAGACGCCGGTCGAGCTGTCGTTCACCCAGGTCTCCAAGATCTGACGACCGCAGTACGCGGCCGGCAGCCCCCGCGCCCACGGCAGGTGCGCGGGGAACGTAGTACAGGACAGGAACAGGAATGCCACCCAAGAAGAAGAAGCTTGCGGCGATCATCAAGCTGCAGATCAAGGCGGGTGCGGCCAACCCCGCGCCGCCGGTCGGCCCCGCGCTGGGTCAGCACGGCGTGAACATCATGGAGTTCTGCAAGGCCTACAACGCCGCGACCGAGTCGCAGCGCGGGGACGTCGTCCCGGTCGAGATCTCCGTGTACGAGGACCGGTCGTTCGACTTCAAGCTGAAGACGCCGCCGGCCGCGAAGCTGCTGCTGAAGGCCGCGGGCGTGGAGAAGGGCTCCGGCGAGCCGCACAAGACCAAGGTCGCCAAGGTCACCTGGGACCAGGTCCGCGAGATCGCCAAGACCAAGGAGACCGACCTCAACGCGCACGACATCGACCAGGCCGCGAAGATCATCGCCGGCACCGCCCGCTCCATGGGCATCACGGTCGTCGACTGACGTCATCTCGCAGCTCCACGTGGGAGAGCCAAGTGCTGGCTCGACACCACACTGATCCACTGAAGCTAAGGACAGAAGCATGACCAAGCACAGCAAGGCCTACCGCCAGGCCGCCGAGCTGATCGACAAGACGCGGCTCTACGCGCCGCTCGAGGCGGCGAAGCTGGCCAAGGAGACCTCCAAGAGCAAGATGGACGCGACCGTCGAGGTCGCGATGCGTCTCGGTGTGGATCCCCGTAAGGCCGACCAGATGGTCCGCGGCACCGTGAACCTGCCGCACGGCACCGGTAAGACCGCTCGCGTCATCGTTTTCGCCGTTGGTGACAAGGCCGCCGAGGCCGAAGCCGCCGGCGCCGACGCGGTCGGTACCGACGAACTGATCGAGCGCATCCAGGGTGGCTGGCTCGACTTCGACGCCGCGATCGCGACGCCGGACCAGATGGCCAAGGTGGGCCGCATCGCCCGCATCCTCGGCCCGCGTGGCCTGATGCCGAACCCGAAGACCGGCACCGTGACCCCCGCGGTCACGAAGGCCGTGCAGGACATCAAGGGCGGGAAGATCAACTTCCGCGTCGACAAGCAGGCCAACCTGCACCTGGTGATCGGCAAGGCCTCGTTCGACACCGAGAAGCTGGTCGAGAACTACGCGGCCGCGCTGGACGAGATCCTGCGTGCCAAGCCGTCCTCGGCGAAGGGCCGTTACCTGAAGAAGGTCACCTTCGCGACGACGATGGGCCCGGGCATCCCGGTCGACCCGGCGCGCACGCGCAACCTGCTCAGCGAGGACGCGGCGGTCTGACCTGCCGCTGAGTCAAACATCACGCGAAAGGGCGGCCCCGTTTTGTGGGGGGCCGCCCTTTCTTCGTGTCTGATGGAGACATGCCGACTTTCGCCACGTTCGACGGGCTCCGACTGCACTACACGGTGTGGGACGGCGATGGGCGGCATCGGCGTCCGGTGGTGCTACAGCACGGCTTCGCAGCCGACACGAACGCGAACTGGATCGGCCCCGGCGTCGTCGAAGCGCTGCGCGAGGCAGGCTTCACCGTCATCTCGCTCGACGCGCGGGGTCACGGCCGGTCCGAAAAGCCGCATGAGCCCGAGCGCTACACCGAGGACACCATGGCGCTGGACGTGTCCGCGCTGCTCGACGAACTGGGTCTCGACGAGGTGTCGCTGGTCGGCTACTCGATGGGCGCGATCATCGCGCTGGCCACGACCGCGTCCGACCAGCGCGTCCGCTGCCTGGCCACCGGCGGCGTCGGCTCCGGGATCGTCGACTTCGGCGGCGTCGACACCCGGGTCGTGCGGCCCGAGGAGATCGTGGCCGCGATGCTCGCCGATGACCCATCGGACCTCCCGGCGGCGTCGGCACCCTTCCGCGCCCTGGTCGACCTCGTCGGCGGTGACCGGTACGCGCTGGCCGCCGTCGCGCGCGGCGCGAAGAACGTCCCGATGGACCTGACCGCGATCGGCGTCCCGACCCTCGTGCTCGCCGGTGAACAGGACCCCCTGGCCGCCGAACCCGAGCGCCTCGCCGCCGCCATCGCGGGCGCCCGCCTGGTCCGGGTCCCCGGTGACCACATGACCGCGGTCATGAACCCCGCCTTCTCGGCCGCGCTGGTGGACTTCCTCTCCGCCCACCCCGCCGATCACCCGACGCGCCCCGCCCACCGCGTTTAGCCCGCTAAACGCACTGGGGCAGCCGCCGGAGAGCGCGTTTAGCCCGCTAAACGCAGGTCAGCTGGTCGGGGGTGCGCTGGACGGCGGAGCCGGGCAGGCGGCAGGGCCCGGCGAGTGGCCGGTGATGATCCACTGGCCCTTCTCGACCCTGGACACCTTGAAGACGCCCAGCGCCGGACCGCCCTTCACGCGGTAGGAACACGAATCGATCGTGACCGTGTCCCCCGGAACCGGTTCGGAAACACTCGAGGGCAGCGATTCGGCGTAGTCGTTCTTGCTGGTCACCTGCGTGGCGAGAGCCCGGACGGCGGCTTGGCAGTCGGGCTGTCCCATGTCCCGGGCGAACTTGGTCTGGATGTCGATGTTCTGCCTCGGATCGAAGCTGAACCGGCCACAGGCGTCGTCCACGCGGCCCTGCGCGATGTTGTGGTAGACGAACCGGACGGCCTCGTACGGGTTCGTCGAGAAGATGTGGTTGGAGTGGTAGGTGCCGCCGCCTTCCGCCGCGATCTGCGCGGACGACTTCCCGGCGTCACTGGGGAAGAACTGGTGGTAGGCCCAGGTGGCCGCGATGGCGAGCAGCACGAACGCGAGGACCCAGCCGAGCACCTTCCCGCCGAGCCGCTTCAGCCAGCGAGGCGCCTGACGGGGCCGGGGGCGTTCGGCGGGCGCCAGCAGGCCGGTCTGGGGTGCCGGGACCGGCGGCTGCCAGTTCTGCTGCGGAACGGGCTGCTGCGACGACGTCGGGACCAGGCCGCCCTCCGGCGTCGGCGCGGGCTGGTTGCCCTGCTGGGCCTGGGTGAAACGCAGGTAGTCCTGGAACTGCTTGAACTGCTCGAACTCACGCAGCTGCTGCGGATCGAGCTGCGGTGCGGGTGGCTGCGCGGGAGCGGCGGGCGCCGGTTGCGCCGCGCTCGCGGGTTCGATGTCCGTGCCGGGGTCGTGCTCCGGCTTTCCGTCACCACGCTGCTCCGCCACGTCACCATGATGCCTCCCCGCGTGTCTCCCGCCACCCCCTGGGCACCCCGGCGACCGCGTTTAGCCCGCTAAACGCAGGTCACGGCGCCCGAGGGGGTGGGGTGGGAGAAGAGGGCGGGGCGGGGTGCCGTATGCTGGTCGACGGTTCTACCGAAGACCGCTGGTTTTCCCGGCGCCCGGATGGGTGCGGGGAACGAAGGCCCCGCAGTGGCGGGCGGCCCGCGCAGGAGGAACGAGGCTCGCCCCGCGGCGCCGCAAGGTGCCCGTGTGTCAACGCCCCGCGTCTGCTGCGCTGGGGCGTTTCGTCGTTTCAGGGCTCTTCGGCCAGTGGAAACACTAGCCAAGAGAGGAGGCGACCATGGCGAAGCCCGACAAGGTGGCGGCCGTCGCCGAGATCGCGGAGAGCTTCCGCAGCAGCTCGGCCACTGTCGTTACCCAGTACACCGGCCTCTCCGTGTCCCAGCTGTCCCAGCTGCGCCGCGCTCTCGGCACCAACGCCAAGTACCGGGTCGCGAAGAACACCCTCGTCAAGCGTGCCGCCGAGGACGCCGGCATCGAGGGCCTCGAGGACCTGTTCGTCGGTGCGACCGCGATCGCCTTCGTCAAGGGTGAAGCTGTCGACGCCGCGAAGGCGCTTCGCGACTTCGCGAAGGAAAACAACGCGCTTGTCATCAAGGGCGGCTACATGGACGGCCGCGCCCTCAGCGTCGAAGAGATCGGCAAGATCGCCGACCTCGACAGCCGCGAGGTCCTGCTGTCCAAGGCCGCCGGCGCGTTCAAGGCGAAGCTGTCCCAGGCCGCCGCGCTGTTCCAGGCGCCGGCGTCCCAGGTCGCCCGCCTGGCCGCCGCGCTGGAGGAGAAGCAGCGCGAATCCGGTACCGCAGCCGAAGCACCCGCCGAGAGCTGAACCACCCCACCCCCGAACGTCTAGTTCGTTTCAGAGAGGAAAGCCATCATGGCGAAGCTGAGCACCGCCGAGCTGATCGACGCCTTCAAGGAGCTCACCCTTCTTGAGCTGTCCGAGTTCGTGAAGGAGTTCGAGGAGACCTTCGACGTCACCGCCGCCGCCCCGGCCGCCGTCGTCGCCGCCGCCCCGGGTGCCGCCGCTCCGGCCGCCGCCGAGGAGCAGGACGAGTTCGACGTCGTCCTCGAGTCTGCCGGTGACAAGAAGATCCAGGTCATCAAGGTCGTCCGCGAGGTCGTCTCGGGCCTGGGCCTGAAGGAGGCCAAGGAGCTCGTCGAGAGCGCCCCCAAGGCCCTCCTGGAGAAGGTCGACAAGGAGGCCGCCGAGGCCGCCAAGGAGAAGCTCGAGGCCGCCGGCGCCAAGATCGCCATCAAGTGATCTTGGGCGCGTCAGCGCCTTGCAGTACCGCCGAAGGGGCGGGCGTCCACATCGGACGCCCGCCCCTTCGCGTTCCGGCCGAGCTTTCAGGGCTCTCGCAGGATGACTTCGTCGAGACCGGCGACGTGCGCGTCGACGAGCTTGTCCAGTTCGGCCTTGTCGGTCAGCTTCGGGAGTTCGACCGTGATCGTCGTGGCCGCGGGTCGCTCCGCCGTCGCGACCGGGCCGTACATGCCCAGCGAATTGCCCTCCGCGTGTTCCGAGGAGCTGTAGTGGACGTTCGGCGCGATCTCTGTTCTCCGCGGCGCGTTCCCGGCGAAGGCGCTCGGCCGGGCGTCGCGGGCGTGGGAGCGGGTCTTGGCGAGCAGTTCCTGGGTCAGCGCGTCGTCCGCGGCCGCCGCTTTCGGGTCGGTGAGCTTGCCGGTGTTCGGGTCGGTGCCCCGCGGGTCGACGAACACGCCGGGCGCGTCCCCGATCTTGCTGGTCAGGGAATGTGAATGGACGCTGACGATTCGTGTCGGCTTGAACCGCTCCATCAGTTTGATCAGCGCCCTGGTTTCCGGCAACAGGCGGATGCTGCTGGTGTTGAACGACTTCTTCTTGCCGTCCTTCGTTTTCGTGAAGTCCTCCGGCGGCCTCGTCGGGGTGTTGAACTGTGTTTCCCCGGTGTCCCGGTCGATCGGATGCGTCACCAGTTCGGCCCCGCCGCTCTTCCCACGCTCGCGCGCCTGGGCGTAGGTCTCGCCGGGTAGCGGGTAGTTCCGGTTCGGGTCCAGCTCCCCACCGCCTTTCCTGGTCCGCCCGGCCGGCACGTAGCGGCCGGACTGGGGACGTTCCGGCAAGCCGTATTCCCGGTGCGTCAGGGAGATGAGTTCGGGGACGAGGATCGTGGTGAACGCCGGTGGGTTTCCGGCGGCGGACTCCTTGGCCAGCCGCGTACGCAGCCTCTCGACGACTTCGCGACCTTCAGGCTCGTCACCATGGACGCCACCGAGCACGAGGACTCGCTGGTCCGGGTTCCTGCCGGGGAAGAGGTAGATCTTGATGGGCTGGATCTGCCGATCCCGGCTCGGATCCGGGTCGGGATCGGCTTGGCCCGCCTCGATGTTGCCCGCTTCGGGAGCCCAGTTCCCTTTTCGTGCCCGGTCGCTGCGTTCGGTGAGGTCCTTGGCGTCCCACAGGGGTTCGGCACCGTGCGCGATGATCGTCCTGGCGAGCCAGAGGTCGTCCGGCTGGCCGGCGAGTTTCGCTTCGACCGCGGTGAGTACCGCCGGGTCCTTCCGGTCGGCTTCGCTCCCGGCGCGGAGGGCGTCGAACACCTCCCCCTTGGACTTGGCGGTCTGCACGCGTTCGGCGAGCGTGGCGTGCTGGACCGCATGACGCGGCGCGGCCCCGCGTACCGTGGCCCGGCTGCCGGACAGCACCAGTTCGGCGGCGTCGTGCGCCTCACGCTCCAGTGAACCGGTATCACCCGGTGAGCGCTCGGCGCCGTGCCGTTGCTGAAGCACGTGCGCGAGTTCGTGGGCCAGCAGCCGCCGTTCTTCCCGCGGCTGCCCCGGCGACGACGTGACCCGCACGAACTCGCCGGACGCGCTGGCCACGACCCCCGGCGTTTCCGGTGCGCCGCCCAGCCGGACGCGGGAGAGATCGGCGTCGAAAGCGTGCTCCATTTCGCGGCGGACGTCACCGGGCAGCGGTGTGCCGTGGACGGGGGTGTCGACGAAATCGCCGAGCGCTGGGCCGTGCTGGGGGACCTCGGCGACTGGCTCGCGCCCGGCGGGCCGCGTACTCGGCTCGTTTGCCTGTTTAGTCCGTTTGGTGCCGTCGTGCCGCATGTCGCGATCCCCTCCGCCGCGCCGGATCCGATCCCGCCGGAATACCGCATGCCCGTCACGCCGCCGTCACCGTCGCAGCGTCCGGCGACCGCGGTTAGCGGGCTAAACGCGGCGTTTAGGCAAGCTAAGGACCGCGTTTAGCTGGCTAAACGCAGTTCGGGGCCCTTGTCGATCTGCGGGGAAGAGGTGGGTGCACTACGGTGCGTCCTGCGCGACGGCCGAGGACGCCGTCCCGAGGGTCACGGCGAGATGACGATGACCTTGGGGCTGGCCAGAAAAGAAAACTGGTGAGTAACCTGTTCGCACTCAGCTCGTTGCACCTGGTTGACGCGGGATCGAGGCGCGTTCGCGGGTTTCGCGGCCAGTGGCGCGAGGCGGCGGGCGCGCAATGACGCGGAACAGCTCCTGGAGGTGCGATGGGTGCCGAGGTGGTCATCGAGGGCTTGACGAAGTCCTTCGGTAAGCAGGCCATCTGGCGGGACGTCACGTTGACGCTGCCTCCGGGCGAGGTGTCGGCGATGCTCGGGCCGTCGGGGACCGGGAAGTCGGTCTTCCTGAAGTCGATGATCGGGCTGCTCAAGCCCGAACGGGGCCGGTGTGTGATCAACGGGGTCGACATCGTGACCTGCTCCGAGCACAAGCTGTACGAGATCCGGAAACTGTTCGGGGTGCTGTTCCAGGACGGGGCGTTGTTCGGGTCCATGAACCTGTTCGACAACGTGGCCTTCCCGCTGCGCGAGCACACGAAGAAGTCCGAGACCGAGATCCGCCGGATCGTGCTCGAAAAGCTGGAAATGACCGGTTTGGCCGGGGCGGAGAAGAAACTGCCCGGCGAGATCTCCGGCGGTATGCGCAAACGTGCCGGGCTGGCCCGCGCGCTGGTGCTGGACCCGCAGATCATCCTGGTCGACGAGCCGGACTCCGGTCTGGACCCGGTCCGCACCACCTACATCTCGCAGCTGTTCCTGGATGTGAACGCGCAGATCGACGCGACGTTCCTGATCGTCACGCACAACATCAACCTGGCCCGCACGGTGCCGGACAACCTGGGCATGCTCTTCCGCAAGGAGCTGGTCATGTTCGGCCCGCGCGAGGTGCTGCTGACCAGTGACGAGCCGGTGGTCGAGCAGTTCCTCAACGGCCGCAAGCGCGGTCCGATCGGCATGTCCGAGGAGAAGGACAGCGCCACCATGGCCCGCGAGGAGGCCGAGGCCGCCGCGGGACACGCCGACGGCGCGCTCGACCACGAGGACGTCCGCGGTGTCGTGCCGCAGATGCAGGTCAGCCCCGGCGTGCCCGCCCGCTCCGGCGAGCGGCGCCGCAAGGACCGGGTCATGAAGATCCTGCACACGCTTCCGCCCGCCGCGCAGGAGGGCATCATCGAATCGCTGTCCCCCGAGGAACAGCAGCGCTACGGCGTCAGCCCGCACATGCTGGTCCCGGCGGGCAGGCGCGGACAGGACACGGGCACCGGCTCGATGCCGAGCCACCATCAGGGCCAGCTGCCCCCCGACCAGGTCGCCCAGCTGCCTGGCAACGGGTGGGACGCCGGTCAGCCGAGACAGGGTTCGCACCGGATGCGTCCGCGTGGTGATCAGGAGTCCGGGTGAGCTCGACCGCAACACCGGCGAAGATTCCCGGTATCGGCATGCTGCGGCAGACCGGGAACCTGTTCGCTCTCGGCCTGGACATCGTCCGTGGCATTTTCCAGCGTCCGTTCCAGCTGCGTGAGTTCATCCAGCAGGCGTGGTTCATCGCCAGCGTGACGATCCTGCCGACCGCGCTCGTCGCGATCCCGTTCGGCGCGGTCATCTCGCTGCAGTTCGGCTCGCTCGCGCGTCAGCTCGGCGCGCAGTCCTACACCGGCGCCGGTTCGGTGCTCGCCACCGTGCAGCAGGCGAGCCCGCTGGTGACGGCTCTGCTCGTCGCGGGTGCGGGCGGAAGCGCTGTCTGCGCGGACATCGGCGCGCGGACGATCCGCGAGGAGATCGACGCGATGGAGGTGCTGGGCGTCTCCGCGGTCCAGCGCCTCATCGTGCCGCGCACGCTCGCGATGATGCTGGTGGCGCTGCTGCTCAACGGCATGGTCAGCGTCATCGGCGTCCTCGGCGGCTACTTCTTCAACGTCGTGCTCCAGGGCGGGACGCCGGGCGCGTACCTGGCGAGCTTCTCCGCGCTGGCCCAGCTGCCCGACCTCTGGGTCGGGGAACTCAAGGCGCTCATCTTCGGCTTCATCGCCGCGGTGGTCGCCAGCTACCGCGGGCTCCACCCCTCCGGTGGGCCGAAGGGCGTCGGGGACGCGGTGAACCAGTCGGTGGTCATCACGTTCCTGCTGCTGTTCGTCGTCAACTTCGTGATCACGCTGGTCTACCTGCAGATCGTGCCCGGAAAGCTGGACTAGCGCATGACGTTCCTCCAAGGCGCGAAACGCGTCGCCAACCGTCCTTTGCAGACGCTGGACTCGCTGGGCGACCAGATGTCGTTCTACGGCAGGGCACTGCTGTGGACGCCGAGGACGCTGCGCCGGTACACCAAGGAAGTCCTGCGGCTGCTGGCCGAAGTCAGCTTCGGGTCCGGTTCGCTCGCGGTCATCGGCGGCACGGTCGGCGTGATGGTCGGCCTGACGCTGTTCACCGGTGTGCTCGTCGGTCTCCAGGGCTACTCGGCGCTGAACTCGATCGGCACCTCGGCGTTCACCGGCTTCCTGACCGCGTTCTTCAACACCCGCGAGATCGCACCGCTGGTCGCCGGGCTCGCGCTGTCCGCGACGGTCGGTGCCGGGTTCACAGCGCAGCTGGGCGCGATGCGGATCTCCGAGGAGATCGACGCGCTCGAGGTCATGGGCGTGCCGAGCCTGCCGTACCTGGTGACGACGCGGATCATCGCCGGGTTCGTCGCGGTCATCCCGCTCTACATCATCGGCCTGCTGAGCTCGTATCTCGCGTCACGCTTGGTCGTTATCTACATCTACAACCAGTCAGCGGGAACCTACGACCATTATTTCGACCTTTTCCTACCACCACAGGACGTGCTGTATTCGTTCATCAAGGTGCTGCTGTTCAGCGTCTTGATCATCCTGTCGCACTGCTACTTCGGGTACCGGGCGACGGGCGGACCGGCCGGTGTCGGCGTCGCCGTCGGCAAGGCGGTCCGGTTGTCCATCGTCACGGTTTCGATCATGAACTTCTTCATCGGTTTCGCCATCTGGGGAACCGACGTCACGGTGAGGATCGCGGGATGAGCACCATCAGGCGCAGGCTGCTGGGTCTGCTGCTGGTCGCGGTCCTCGTCGGCGGCGTCGCGCTGAGCATCGCGCTCTACGACAAGGCGTTCACGTCCGTGGTCACGGTCAAGCTGAAGGCCGACACGGTCGGCAACCAGCTGATCGAGCAGTCCGACGTCAAGGTGCGCGGGCTGATCGTCGGCTCGGTCAAGAAGATCGACGCGACGACCGACGGCGCCGAACTGACGCTCGCGCTCAAGCCGGAGTCGGCGAAGCTGATCCCGGCGAACGTCTCGGCGCGGTTCCTGCCGAAGACGTTGTTCGGCGAGCGGTACGTGTCGCTGGAGATCCCGGACGCCCCGTCGTCGAAGACGATCGCCAGCGGCGACACGATTTCGCAGGACCGCTCGGTCACCGCGGTCGAGCTGAGCAAGGCGCTCGGTGACCTGATGCCGGTGCTGCAGGCGGTCCAGCCGCAGAAGCTGTCCAGCACGCTGACCGCGATCTCCACCGCGCTCAAGGGCCGCGGCAACGACCTCGGCGAGACGCTGTCCCAGCTGGGTGACTACATCGGACAGCTGAACCCGCACGAACCCGAGCTGCAGCACAACCTCAAGGCACTCACCGAGTTCTCCGGGCACCTCGGCAACGCGGCGCCGGATCTGGTGCAGAGCCTGGACAACCTGAGCACGACCACGAGGACGGTCGTGGACCAGCGGCAGAATCTGTCCACTTTGTACAACAGCCTCGGCCAGGCCTCGATGGACCTCCAGACGTTCCTGGAGAACAACGCCTCGAACCTGATCAGCCTGGCGAAGACCGCCCGGCCCACCGCCGAGCTGCTCGCGAAGTACTCGCCCGAGTACCCGTGCGTGATCAACGGGATGGCGGGCATCGTGCCGCTGGTCGACCAGGCGCTCGGCAAGGGCACCGGCAAGCCGGGCCTGCACGCGACGCTCGAGATCGTCGTCAACCGCGGTGCCTACAAGCCGGGCAAGGACGAGCCGCGGTTCGAGGACAAGCGCGGCCCGCGCTGCTACGACTTCAAGAATCCGCCGGACCCGTTCCCGCAGCAGCCGCCGGACGGGCCGTTCAAGGACGGCACGAGCCAGACCCCGCCGCCGCGTTCGGTCAGCGAGGGCCTCAACCCGGCGAACTTCAAGGCGGACGCCGTCGGGCTGGGCGGCGGTGGTGCCTCCGCGGGCAACCCGGCCTACACCGCCGCGGAGCACGACTTCCTGTCCCAGCTCGTCGGCCCGCAGGTCGGCATGGACGCCGCGAAGGTGCCCGGCTGGAGCTCGCTGCTGGTCGGCCCGCTCTACCGAGGGGCGGAGGTGACGGTCCAGTGAGGGGACTGCTCGCGCCGCTGATCAAGCTGGTCGTCTTCGTCGTGGTCACGGTCCTGTTCACCACGGTGCTCGGGCTGAGCATCGCGAACATGAACAACACCAGCACCAAGGCCTATCAGGCCCGCTTCGTCGACGCGACGCTGTTGCTGCCCAACGACGACGTCCGCATCGCGGGGGTCCGCGTCGGCCAGGTCAAGGACGTCAAGATCGTCGACCGGCGCCAGGCGCAGGTCGACTTCGAGGTCGACTCCGGCATCAAGCTCCCGGCCGGGGTCACCGCGCAGATCAAGTTCCGCAACCTGGTCGGCCAGCGCTACGTCTCGCTGTCGCAGGGCGGCCCGGTGGGCGGCGGGATGCTGCAGCCGGGCGGCACCATCCCGCTGGAGCGCACCACGCCGGCGCTGGACCTCACCGAGCTGTTCAACGGCTTCAAGCCGCTGTTCACCGCGCTGAACCCGGACGACATCAACAAGCTGTCCTACGAGGTCATCCAGGTCCTGCAGGGCGAGGGCGGCACGGTGGAGAGCCTGCTGCGGCACACCGCGTCGCTGGCGACCACGATCGCCGACAAGGACAAGGTGATCGGCGAGGTCATCGACAACCTCAACTCGGTGCTCGACACGGTCAACGCGCACACCCCGCAGCTCAACGACCTGATCATCAAGCTGCAGCAGCTGGTCTCCGGGCTCGCCGCCGACCGCAAGCCGATCGGGGACGCGATCGAGGGACTGGGCAACCTCGCGCAGTCGACGTCCGGGCTGCTGTCCGAGGCACGCGCGCCGCTGAAGGACGACATCGCCGCGCTGGGCACGCTCACCGACAAGCTGAACCAGAACGAGCCGCTGCTCGAACACTTCTTCCAGCTCCTGCCGAAGAAGGTCTCCGCGCTGACGCGCACCGCGGACTACGGGTCCTGGTTCAACTTCTACGCCTGTGAAGTGAAGGGAAGCGTGGCCCTGCCTCCGCTCATCAACGAGCCGATCAACGTCCCGCTCCTGCCCGCCAACCGGGCGAGGTGCCAGGGATGAAGTCGTTCCAGAAGCGCAACCCCGTCCCGATCGCCCTCGCCGGAATCGCGGTGCTGGTGCTCGGCTTCATCGCCGCGCTGAACTCCGACAGCCTGCCGCTCATCGGCGGCGGCACCACCTACAGCGCGGATTTCGCCGAGGCCGCGGGGCTGCAGAAGGACAACGACGTCCGCATCGCCGGTGTCAAGGTCGGCAAGGTGTCCGACATCAAGCTCGACGGCGCGAACGTCAAGGTGTCGTTCAAGGTCAAGGACGCCTGGATCGGCGACAAGACCAACGCGGCGATCAAGATCAAGACGGTGCTGGGCCAGAAGTACCTCGCGCTGGATCCGCAGGGCCAGGGCACGCAGAACCCGTCCGCGACGATCCCGCGGGACCGGACGATGTCGCCGTTCGACGTGCTGGACGCGTTCCGCGGCCTGTCCAGCACGGTCGACAACATCAACACCGACCAGCTGGCGAAGAGCTTCGACACCATCTCGCAGACCTTCGGCAACACCCCGCAGGACGTGAAGGGCGCGCTGACCGGGCTGTCGCGGCTGTCGGACACCATCGCCTCGCGTGATCAGCAGCTGTCGAACCTGCTCGCCAACACCCGCCAGGTGTCGCAGACGCTGGTGGACCGCGACGCCGAGGTGCAGAAGCTGCTGGGCGACGGGAACAAGCTGCTCGACGAGATCTCCCGGCGTGAGGCGGCGATTTCTTCGCTGCTGGCGGGCTCGAAGCAGCTGGCCTCTCAGCTGCAGGGCCTGATCGACGACAACGACAAGCAGCTCAACCCGGTGCTCACCCAGCTCGACCAGCTGACCTCGATGCTGCAGCGCAACCAGGACTCCCTCGCGCAGGGCATCGCGAAGTTCGCGCCGTTCATCCGGGTGTTCACCAACACGGTCGGCACCGGGCACTGGTTCGACAACTACATCTGTGGTCTGGTGCTGCCGTCGTTCGGCCCGATCAACGAAGAGGGGTGCTACGCGAAATGAGTGACACCCGCTTCGGACAGAGTCTTCTCCGCGGCTTCACCGTCGCGATCGTGCTGGCGCTCGTGGTGGCCGGCGCGCTGTGGTGGACGCTCAAGGACGCCGGGCGCAACCACCTGACCGCCTACTTCGCCGGCGCCGTCGGTCTCTACGAGGGCAACAGCGTCAAGATGCTCGGCGTCGACGTCGGCACGGTGACGAAGATCCAGCCGATGGGCAACCAGGTCAAGGTCGACCTCCAGTACGACCGGTCGGTCCCGGTGCCCGCCGACGCGAAGGCGCTGATCGTGTCGCCGTCGCTGGTGAGCGACCGGTACATCCAGCTCGCCCCGGCCTACACCGGCGGCCCGCGCATCAACGACGGCACGGTCATCCCGCTCAACCGCACCGAGGTCCCCCTGGAAGTCGACCAGCTCGCCGCGAGTCTGTCCAAGGTCAGCAAGTCGCTCGGCCCGAACGGCGCGAACAAGACCGGGTCGCTGTCGAACCTGCTGGACACCGCGGCGAAGAACGTCGACGGCAACGGCCAGGCGCTGCACGACACGATCACCAAGCTCGGCCAGGCCGCCGGGACGCTGCAGGGCAACTCCGGCGACCTGTTCAAGACCGTCGAGAACCTCGGCCAGTTCTCGCAGACACTGGTCAACAGCGACGGCCAGGTCCGCCAGTTCGAGCGGCAGCTGGCCGACGTCAGCGGCTACCTGGCGGGGGAGAAGGACAATCTCGCCGCCACGGTCCGCCAGCTCGGCACCACGCTGACCTCGGTACAGGCGTTCATCGAGCAGAACCGCGGCCGGGTCAAGTCCAATGTGGACAAACTGGCGAGCGTGACCAAGGTGCTGGTGGACCAGCGCAGCGCGCTCGCCGAGACCCTCGACGTCGCGCCGCTCGGCCTGTCCAACCTGGTCAACACCTACAACGGCTCCTCGGGCACGCTCGACGCGCGGCCGCTGCTCAACGAGCTGACCCAGCCGCCGCTGGTGATGGTGTGCAACCTGCTCAAGCAGACGCCCGCCGCGCTGGACGCGCTCGGTGACGCGTGCAAGTCGATCGCCGGGGTGGTCGACGGCCTCGTGCCGTTGCCCTCGATCGCCCAGGTGATCCACTCGCTGCAGAACGGCCAGCTCCCGCCGCTGCCGCTCCCGATCGCCGGGCAGCTCTACGGTTCCCCGGGGGGCAAGTGATGCGACGCTCTCGCCTTTTGACCGCTGGTGTCCTCGCCACCGTCTCCGCGCTGACGCTGAGCGGCTGCGCGTTCAACGGCATCTACGACCTGCCGCTGCCCGGTGGCGCCGACGTCGGCAACCACCCATACACGGTCAAGATCGACTTCCGTGACGTCCTCGACCTCGTCCCGCAGTCCGGGGTGAAGGTCAACGACGTGCCGGTGGGGCGGGTCGAGTCGATCGGGCTGACGCCGGACGGCTGGCACGCCCAGGTCACCGTGAAGGTCAACGGCGACGTCAAGCTGCCGGCGAACGCGATGGCGGGCGTCCGCCAGTCGAGCCTGCTCGGCGAGAAGTACGTGTCGCTCTCCTCGCCCGGCGAGGGCGCGACCGGGAAGCTCGCCGACGGCGCGACGATCCCGCTGGAGCGCACCGGCCGCGACGTCGAGGTCGAAGAGGTCCTCGGCGCGTTGTCGATGCTTCTCAACGGCGGTGGGGTGGCGCAGCTGAACACCATCACCAAGGAGCTCACCAACGTCACGGCCGGACGGGAACCGGAGATCAAGGCGCTGCTGCACAACGCCGACGAGCTGGTGTCCAATTTGGACCGCCAGTCGGCGAACATCACGCGGGCCATCGACGGGCTGAACCGGCTTTCGAGCACGTTGCGCGGGCAGAAGGACAAGCTCGTCGGCGCGGTCGACAACCTCGGGCCGGGGCTCGGCGTGCTGGAACAGCAGCGCGGTCAGCTGGTGAACATGCTCAACGCGCTCAACAACCTCTCCGGCGTCGCGACCGACACGGTGAACAAGAGCCAGGCGAACCTCGTCGCCGACCTCAAGGCGCTGACCCCGACGCTGCAGAAGCTCGGCGAGGCGGGTGCCAACCTGCCGAAGGCGCTGCAGCTGATGCTGACGTTCCCATTCAGCGATCAGGCCGTCGAGGACGTCAAGGGCGACTACTTCAACCTGTTCCTGAAGGTCGACCTGAACCTGAAGGACATCATGGACAACCTGGGCCGCAGCAGGCAGAACCCGCTGAAGGACCTGGTGCCGGTGCCGGGGCTGACCGGTGGTGTCCCCGGCACGCCGGCGAACCAGCCGCCGCCGCTGCCGATCCCCGGTGAGCAGGGGAGCCAGTCCGCCCCGGCGGGCGGCGGGCAGCCGTCGCCGCAGCAGACGGGCGTCGCCGGGATCTTCGGCCTGCTGTCGGGAGGTGCGGGCTGATGCTGATCCGCAGGACGAAGATCCAGCTGGTGGCCTTCGCGGTCATCTCGATCGTCGCCATCGTGTACGCGCTGATCCGCTTCGCCGGGCTGGGCCAGGTGTTCGGGCAGAGCGGGTACACGGTGAAGCTCGAACTCAACGAGTCCGGGGGCATCTTCAGCAACGCCGAGGTGACCTACCGCGGCTTCAACGTCGGCCGCGTCGGCGAACTCCGGCTGACCAAGACCGGGCTGGAAGCGGACCTCAACATCGACCCGTCGGCCCCGCAGATCCCCAGCGACCTGAAGGCCGTCGTGGCGAACCGGTCCGCGGTCGGCGAGCAGTACGTCGACCTGCAGCCCGCCGCCGACAAGGGCCCGTATCTCGCCTCGGGCACCGTCATCCCGGCGGCGAAGACGAAGGTCCCGGTCAGCACCAACGAGCTGATCGGCGACCTCGACTCGCTCGCGACCTCGGTGCCGACCGATTCGCTGCGCACCGTCGTCGACGAGTCGTACAACGCCTTCTCCGGCACCGGTCCGGACCTGCAACGGCTGATGGACACCGCGCGCGGCTTCACCTCCACCGCGCAGAAGTACCTGCCGCAGACCGTGCAGCTGCTCCAGGCGGGCGGCAAGGTGCTGGACACGCAGAACGCCGAGGCGAGCTCGATGGCGTCGTTCAGCAAGAGCCTCAACGAGCTCACCGGCACGCTGAAGAACTCCGACGGCGATCTGCGCAAGCTCATCGGCATCACCCCGCAGGTGGCCAACCAGGTCAGCCAGGTCCTCGCCGAGTCCGGCCCGGGGCTGGGCGCGCTGACGGCGAACCTGCTCACGACGTCGAACCTGCTCTCGACCCGGCTCGACGGGGTCGAACAGGTCCTCGTGACCTACCCGGCGCTGGTCGGCGCGGCCCGCAGTGTCGCGCCCGGCGACGGCACCGCGCACCTCGGGCTGGTGCTGAACCTGTTCGACCCGCCCGCGTGCACCAAGGGCTATCTGCCCTACAAGGACTACCGGCCCGGTTCGGACCTGACGCCGCGGCCGGGGGCCGAGAACGCGTACTGCGCGGAGCCCAAGGGCAGCCCGATCAACGTGCGTGGTTCGCAGAACGCGCCGTACAACGGGGTGCCGGTGGTGCCGTCGGACGCCGACATCAAGGCGAACGCCAACCGGCCCGACCAGGAGCTGGCCGACCAGCGCAACGCCCAGGTGCCGGGCGTCGTCGGGAGCCCCGGTGTCAGCCTCAACAACCTGGCTTCGCTGCTGGGTGTGGGTGCCTGACAGCGATTTGATGACCGCTACCTACGCTGGAGTGTTATGAGTGTGGACGAACCTTCGGACGTGACCGCCGGGACCGACCCCTACGGCGCCGCGCCCGAACCGGTCGCCACCGCCGTCCCCGCCGCGACCCCGGCCGGGAGGTGGCAGCTCCCGCGGCTGCTGATGGTGATCGCGGCGGCGTTCGCGCTGGCCGCGCTGATCGTGGCGGCCGCGTTCGGCGTCCGGTGGTGGCTCGTCGCCTCCGGCGACAACGCCGGCCTGGCCAGCTCCAGAGACGCCGTCGTCCGTGCCGGTGCCACCGCGATCAAGGCCTACACCGAGGTCGACTACCAGAACCTGGACAACTTCTTCAACCAGCAGAAGGCCGTCTCCAGCGACGAGATGGCCAAGCAGCTGTCCCAGCTGGAGCCGACCTACCGCAAGGCGCTCACGGAAGCGAAGACCAAGGTCAGCACGACCGTGCAGGACATCGGTGTGGAGGAACTGGACGACCACCAGGGCAAGGCCAGCTTCCTCGCCGCCATCAGCACCCAGGTCACCCAGGGTGACAAGTCCAGCGCGAAGGCCCTGCGGCTCGAGGTCTCGATGACCAGGGTCGGCCAGGACTGGAAGCTGTCCGGTATCGACAACGTGCCGCTCGTCGCCGCCGGTCAGTAGCCGCACCAGAACGGAGCCTGTTTTGCCCCCCTCTCGTCGTCAGCCCCGCTCGACCCCGCCGGCCCGCCGGCCGCGTGTCGCGGGCCTGCGCAAGCCTTCCCCCGGCCCGTCCGCTCCGCCCTCGCCCGCCACCGAAGAGGAGACGACCTCCGCGGCGACGCGGCCTCGTCCGACGCCCCGTCCCTCGGCCGCGTCGCCCTCCGAGGAGCCGCGGTTCCCGGACGCTGGTGTCCCCGCGACGACCGGGCTGTCCGACAGCGCCTCCGCCGATACTGCCGACGCCGCAGCCGAGGCGGACGCGGCGTCGTCGTCGGAGGCCGAGACGGCGCGGATCGCGGCCGATCCGATCACTGGTGAGCCGGAGAGCACCGCTCCGGAAACCGACGAGCCGGAGACTTCTTCGGCGGAAATGGCTGAGCCGGAGACCAGTGAGCTTCCGGTCGAGGACGCGAAGCCGAGCCCGCGGCGGAAGGCCCGTGACGAGTGGCGGTCCAAGCCGGTCGACGTCGAGGAGGCCGAGGCGGAGGCCGCCGGGAAGCCCGCGTACGCGGCGAGCGCACCCTCGAAGCCGGGCGTGCCCTGGGGCTACCTGGTGGCCGGGATCCTGTTCGTGGTCGGGCTGCTGTTCACGGCCGGTGCGGTGATCTTCGTGCTCAAGGGCAACGAGGCGGCCGACTCCACGAGCAACACCGCGCTGCTCGACGTCGCGAAGACCGCGCAGGTCAAGGACCAGATGTCGAAGGCGACCGAGGCGCTGTTCTCCTACGACTACAACAACATCAAGAAGACCGAGGACGCGGCGAACGACCTGCTGGCCAACGACGAGGTCCGCGGGAAGTACAACGCGTTGATGGGCGAGGTGAAACGGCTCGCGCCGCAGCAGAAGATGGTCGTGACGGCCAAGGTCACCCGCAGCGCGGTGATCATGCTGAACGGCGATCTGGCGAAGGTGATCCTCTTCGTCGACCAGACCTCGACGCGGGCGGACACGAAGAAGACCACCGCGGGCAGCGCGCAGCTGCACGTCAACGCCCAGCTGCAGGGTGACAAGTGGAAGGTCACCGACATGGACACCTACCAGGCGCCCCAGCCGCCACAGCAGTCCGCGCCGCCTTCCTCCCCGGCGCCGCCAAGCAAGTAACCCGCACCCGGGGCCACCGCATTGTCCTTTGTGGACTGCGGTGGCCGAGGGGCGGTCAGGACTTCGGGGGTTTGCGGACCAGCAGCTGGGCCTGCTGGAACCGCCGCTCGTTCTCGTAGGGCTCGCGCAGCATCCGGGAGACCTCGACGAACCCGGACTGGCGCAGGAGGTCCATGAGGCTGTCGGGCGACCACCGGTAGGCGAGCGTGACCTTGTGGTCGAATTCCTCCGGCACCGGGTCGTCCCCGGCGAAGAAGCCGAGCATGAGGTGGCCGCCCGGTGCCAGCACCCGGTGGAACTCGGTGAACACGGTGGGCAGGAGCCGTGGCGGGGTGTGAATGACGGAGTAGAACGCGAGAATCCCGCCGAGCACCTCGTCGGCGAGGTCCAGCGCGGTCATCGAACCCTCGTCGAACCGCAGGTCCGGATGGGCCCTGCGGGCCAGCGCGATCATTTCCGCGGACAGGTCGACGCCGAAGGCGGTCAGCCCGAGTGTGTGCAGGTGGGCGGTCACGTGGCCGGGGCCGCAGCCGAGGTCGGCCACCGGCCCGGCGTCGTGGGCCCGTACGAGCTCCGCGAACGCGGCCAGCATCGCGCGTTCCATCGGCAAGGTCTCGAGCACGTTGCTGAACGTCTCGGCGTAGAGGGACGCGACGGCGTCGTAGGCGGCCCTGGTGTCGCTCAGGACGGTGGATTCGGTCACGGCGGAACCCTACGGCGCCGGTGCCGTCCGTGTCCGGCGGTCGCGGAGTGCCGAGGGACGCCTTCGGTGTGCTCGAAGCACCGAGGGACGCCCTCGTCGCGTCAGGAGTGCCGAAGGGCCCCTTCGCCGCGGCCAACGCACCGAGGGCGTCCTTCAGCGCATCCGGCGGCTTCCACGGGCCCCGGAACCCGGGCCCGGAGGAACCTCGATGTGCCGCGAGAGCGGAGAAATTCCCTGCCGGGCATCTCCGGCGCCGCGTCGGTCGAGTGGGCTTCGACATACTTCCCGGGGGCACGAAACCCCAGGTAGAGTGCCCGAGGTGGCGCTACCGGCCGGTAACCAGGATGATATTGGGCCGCTCACGCTCCGCTGGCCCTCTCCCACGCTGCGCCAACCGGCGGGACCATGGCGTGGCATCTTGACTCCGGGCCCCGGTGGGTTCACGCTTACTTCCGACAGCGACACCGGAAGCCCTTGCGGGAGGGACGACCGGCACGCTGGGAGGCATGCCTGAAGGCGTTGCGGTGTGGGCTGGGCCCCGTCTGGAGAGCCCCCTGGACAGGCAGCGACGTCCGGGCTAAACTGTCTCTTTGCGCTGCCCTCTTTCAGGCTGCCCGGAGCCGGTAGTTAGGATAGTGGGCACACGGCACACCCTTGACAGTCACCGATAGCTGTTGCTATGGCGGCTGCCACCGCTCATTGTCCCCGGAAGGACGCATCTTGGCAGTCTCTCCCGCGAACCAGGCCACTGCTGCGACCACCTCGGCTGTAACTCGCTCGGAGTCCACGGGAATCCCCGGCGCGCCCAAGCGGGTCTCCTTCGCAAAGATTCGCGAGCCCCTCACTACGCCCAACCTGCTCGACGTCCAGATCCAGTCGTTCCAGTGGTTCACCGGTGACGAAGCGTGGTACGAGCGTCGGGTCGAGGCTGGCGAGGAAAACCCGATCGGCGGTCTCGAGGAGGTCCTCAACGAGATCTCGCCGATCGAGGACTTCTCGGGTTCCATGTCCCTGTCCTTCTCCGACCCGCGCTTCGACGAGGTCAAGGCCTCCATCGAGGAGTGCAAGGACAAGGACATGACGTACGCCGCCCCGCTGTTCGTCACGGCGGAGTTCGTCAACAACAACACGGGTGAGATCAAGAGCCAGACGGTCTTCCTCGGCGACTTCCCGGTGATGACCGACAAGGGCACGTTCGTCATCAACGGCACCGAGCGTGTCGTGGTGTCGCAGCTGGTCCGCTCCCCGGGCGTGTACTTCAACCGCAACGTCGACAAGACGACCGACAAGGACGTGTTCGACGTCCGGGTCATCCCGAGCCGCGGTGCCTGGCTGGAGTTCGACGTCGACAAGCGCGACACCGTCGGCGTCCGCATCGACCGCAAGCGCCGCCAGCCGGTGACCGTGCTGCTGAAGGCGCTCGGCTGGACGACCGAGGCGATCCGCGAGCGCTTCTCCTTCTCCGAGACGCTGCTGGCCACCCTCGAGAAGGACCACACCGCGGGGACCGACGAGGCGCTGCTCGACATCTACCGCAAGCTGCGCCCGGGCGAGCCGCCGACGAAGGAGAGCGCGCAGACCCTGCTGGAGAACCTGTTCTTCAAGGCGAAGCGCTACGACCTGGCCAAGGTCGGCCGGTACAAGCTGAACAAGAAGCTCGGCCTGAACACGCCGCACGGCACCGGGACGCTGACCGAAGAGGACATCGTCACGATCATCGAGTACCTGGTCCGGCTGCACGCCGGCGAGGAGAAGATGACCGCGTCGACCGGCGAGGAGATCCCGGTCGAGACCGACGACATCGACCACTTCGGCAACCGTCGCATCCGCACCGTCGGCGAGCTGATCCAGAACCAGATCCGCGTCGGCCTGTCCCGCACCGAGCGCGTCGTCCGCGAGCGCATGACCACGCAGGACGTCGAGGCGATCACGCCGCAGACCCTGATCAACATCCGCCCGATCGGCGCGGCGATCAAGGAGTTCTTCGGTACCTCGCAGCTGTCGCAGTTCATGCAGCAGACCAACCCGATCGACGGCCTGACCCACAAGCGCCGCCTGAACGCCCTCGGGCCCGGTGGTCTGTCCCGTGAGCGCGCCGGCATGGAGGTCCGCGACGTCCACCCGTCGCACTACGGCCGGATGTGCCCGATCGAGACGCCGGAAGGCCCGAACATCGGCCTGATCGGCTCGCTGTGCTCCTACGCGCGGGTCAACCCGTTCGGCTTCATCGAGACGCCGTACCGCAAGGTCGTCGAGGGCCGGGTCACCGACCAGGTCGACTACCTGACCGCGGACGAGGAAGACCGCTACGTCAAGGCGCAGGCGAACGCGCCGATCGACGACGACGGCCACTTCCTCGAGGACCGCGTCCTGGTCCGCCGGAAGGGCGGCGAGGTCGAGCTGATCGACCCGATGGACGTCGACTACATGGACGTCTCGCCGCGGCAGATGGTCTCGATCGCGACCGCGATGATCCCGTTCCTCGAGCACGACGACGCGAACCGCGCGCTGATGGGCGCGAACATGCAGCGTCAGGCGGTGCCGCTGCTGCGCAGCCAGGCGCCGTACGTCGGCACCGGCGTGGAGCTGCGGGCCGCGATCGACTCCGGCGACATGCTGGTCGCCGAGCAGTCGGGTGTGGTCGAGGAGCTGTCGGCCGATCTGATCACGGTCATGCACGACGACGGGACGCGGAAGAGCTACAGCCTCTACAAGTTCCGCCGCTCGAACCACGGCACCTGCTTCAACCACCGCCCGATCGTCAACGAGGGCGACCGGGTCGAGCAGGGCCAGGTCATCGCCGACGGCCCGTCCACCGAGAACGGTGAGGTCGCGCTCGGCAAGAACCTGCTCGTGGCGGTCATGCCGTGGGAGGGCCACAACTACGAGGACGCGATCATCCTCTCCGAGCGCATGGTGCAGGACGACGTGCTCACCTCGATCCACATCGAGGAGCACGAGATCGACGCCCGCGACACCAAGCTCGGCGCCGAGGAGATCACCCGGGACATCCCGAACGTCTCCGAGGAGGTCCTGGCCGACCTCGACGAGCGCGGCATCATCCGTATCGGTGCCGAGGTCCGCGACGGCGACATCCTGGTCGGGAAGGTCACGCCGAAGGGCGAGACCGAGCTGACCCCGGAGGAGCGCCTGCTCCGCGCGATCTTCGGCGAGAAGGCCCGCGAGGTCCGCGACACCTCCCTGAAGGTGCCGCACGGCGAGACCGGCAAGGTCATCGGCATCCGGGTGTTCTCCCGCGAGGACGACGACGAGCTGCCCCCCGGCGTCAACGAGCTGGTCCGCGTCTACGTGGCCCAGAAGCGCAAGATCCAGCCGGGCGACAAGCTCGCCGGCCGGCACGGGAACAAGGGTGTCATCGGCAAGATCCTGCCGGTCGAGGACATGCCGTTCATGGAGGACGGCACCCCGGTCGACATCATCCTGAACACCCACGGTGTGCCGCGACGGATGAACATCGGCCAGATCCTGGAGCTGCACCTCGGCTGGCTGGCCTCGCAGGGCTGGAAGATCGAGGGCGGCCCGGACTGGGCGAAGAACCTCAACGAGGAGCTCTACGACGTCGAGCCCGGCACGAACACCGCGACCCCGGTGTTCGACGGTGCGAAGGAAGAGGAGCTGACCGGGCTGCTCGGGGCGACCAGGCCGAACCGCGACGGTGAGCGCATGGTCAAGGAGAACGGCAAGGCGACGCTGTTCGACGGCCGCTCCGGCGAGCCGTACCCGTACCCGGTTTCGGTCGGCTACATGTACATCCTGAAGCTGCACCACCTGGTCGACGACAAGATCCACGCCCGCTCCACCGGCCCGTACTCGATGATCACGCAGCAGCCGCTGGGTGGTAAGGCGCAGTTCGGTGGCCAGCGCTTCGGTGAGATGGAGTGCTGGGCGATGCAGGCGTACGGCGCGGCCTACACGCTGCAGGAGCTGTTGACGATCAAGTCGGACGACGTGGTCGGCCGCGTCAAGGTGTACGAGGCGATCGTCAAGGGGGAGAACATCCCCGAGCCGGGCATCCCGGAGTCGTTCAAGGTGCTCCTCAAGGAGCTCCAGTCGCTGTGCCTCAACGTCGAGGTGCTCTCCAGCGACGGCGCGGCCATCGAGATGCGCGACTCCGACGACGAGGACCTCGAGCGCGCCGCGGCGAACCTCGGCATCAACCTGTCCCGCAACGAGTCGCCCTCGGTGGACGACGTCGTGCACTGACCGGTGCCGGGCGGGGACCGGCCTCCCGCAGGTCCCCGCCCCACCGCCGACCCCTCTTAGTCGAAACAACCCCAAGGGGATGCAAAGACGTGCTGGACGTCAACTTCTTCGATGAGCTCCGCATCGGCCTCGCTACCGCCGACGACATCCGTCAGTGGTCCTACGGCGAGGTGAAGAAGCCGGAGACCATCAACTACCGGACGCTCAAGCCCGAGAAGGACGGCCTCTTCTGCGAGAAGATCTTCGGCCCGACCCGGGACTGGGAGTGCTACTGCGGTAAGTACAAGCGGGTCCGCTTCAAGGGCATCATCTGCGAGCGCTGCGGCGTCGAGGTGACCCGTGCCAAGGTGCGCCGTGAGCGGATGGGCCACATCGAGCTGGCCGCCCCGGTCACCCACATCTGGTACTTCAAGGGTGTTCCCTCGCGCCTGGGCTACCTGCTCGACCTGGCGCCCAAGGACCTCGAGAAGATCATCTACTTCGCGGCCTACGTCATCACCGGCGTCAACACCGAGCTGCGGCACAACGACCTGCCGACCCTCGAGAACGAGATCGGCGTCGAGAAGAAGAACCTCGAGACCAAGCGCGACGCCGACATCGAGGCCCGCGCCCAGAAGCTCGAGGCCGACCTCGCCGAGCTGGAGGCCGAGGGCGCCAAGTCCGACGTCCGCCGCAAGGTCAAGGAGGGCGGCGAGCGCGAGATGCGCCAGCTCCGTGACCGCGCCGGTCGCGAGCTGGACCGTCTCGACGAGGTCTGGAGCACCTTCACCAAGCTCGAGCCGCGTCAGCTGATCGCCGACGAGCTGCTCTACCGCGAGCTGATCGACCGCTACGGCGAGTACTTCACCGGCGGCATGGGCGCGGAGGCCATCCAGAAGCTGGCCACCGAGTTCGACGTCAACGCCGAGGCCGAGAGCCTGCGCGACACCATCCGCAACGGCAAGGGGCAGAAGAAGCTCCGCGCGCTGAAGCGGCTCAAGGTCGTCGCGGCCTTCCAGGCCACCGGCAACGACCCGCGCGGCATGGTGCTCGACGCCGTCCCGGTGATCCCGCCGGACCTGCGCCCGATGGTCCAGCTCGACGGTGGCCGTTTCGCCACCTCCGACCTGAACGACCTCTACCGCCGGGTCATCAACCGGAACAACCGGTTGAAGCGGCTCATCGACCTCGGCGCGCCCGAGATCATCGTGAACAACGAGAAGCGGATGCTGCAGGAGGCCGTCGACGCGCTGTTCGACAACGGCCGCCGCGGCCGCCCGGTGACCGGTCCCGGTAACCGTCCGCTGAAGTCGCTGTCCGATCTGCTCAAGGGCAAGCAGGGCCGGTTCCGCCAGAACCTGCTCGGCAAGCGTGTCGACTACTCCGGCCGTTCGGTCATCATCGTCGGCCCGCAGCTGAAGCTGCACCAGTGCGGTCTGCCGAAGGACATGGCGCTCGAGCTGTTCAAGCCGTTCGTCATGAAGCGGCTGGTCGACCTGAACCACGCGCAGAACATCAAGTCCGCCAAGCGGATGGTGGAGCGCTCGCGGCCGCAGGTGTGGGACGTGCTGGAAGAGGTCATCACCGGCCACCCGGTGATGCTCAACCGTGCGCCGACCCTGCACCGCCTCGGTATCCAGGCCTTCGAGCCGCAGCTGGTCGAGGGCAAGGCCATCCAGCTGCACCCGCTGGTCTGTGAGGCGTTCAACGCGGACTTCGACGGTGACCAGATGGCGGTGCACCTGCCGCTGTCGGCCGAGGCGCAGGCCGAGGCCCGGATCCTGATGCTGTCGGCGAACAACATCCTGTCGCCGGCGTCGGGCCGTCCGCTCGCCATGCCGCGGCTGGACATGGTCACCGGCCTGTTCCACCTGACCCGGTTGAACGAGAAGGCCGACGGCGCGGGTCAGGCGTACTCCTCGCCCGCCGAGGCGATCATGGCCTTCGACCGTAAGGCGCTGAGCCTGCACGCCCCGATCAAGATCCGCATCACCGACCGTCAGCCCGCCAAGGCCGACGAGGCGCGGCTGGCGGAGAACGGCTGGGAGCCGGGCAAGACCTGGCTGGCCGAGACCACCCTGGGCCGCGTGCTGTTCAACGAGCTGCTGCCGGCGGACTACCCGTTCATCAACGAGCCGATGCCGAAGAAGCGTCAGGCCGCGATCGTGAACGACCTCGCCGAGCGGTACTCGATGACCCAGGTCGCGCAGACCCTGGACCGCCTGAAGGACGCCGGGTTCTACTGGGCGACCCGTTCCGGCGTCACGGTGGCGATCTCCGACGTCCTGGTGCCGGAGGGCAAGAAGGCCATCCTCGACGAGTACGAGGGCAAGGCCGACCAGGTCGAGAAGCGCTACCAGCGTGGTCAGCTGTCGCACACCGAGCGCAACAACGAGCTCGTCAAGGTGTGGACGCAGGCCACCGAAGAGGTCCACAAGATCATGGAGACGGCGCTGCCGGACGACAACCCGATCGCCATGATCGTGAAGTCCGGCGCGGCGGGGAACATGACGCAGGTCCGGTCGCTGGCCGGGATGCGTGGTCTGGTGTCGAACCCGAAGGGTGAGTACATCCCGCGCCCGATCAAGGCCAACTTCCGTGAGGGCTTGTCGGTGGCGGAGTACTTCATCGCGACGCACGGTGCCCGGAAGGGTCTGGCGGACACGGCGCTCCGTACCGCCGACTCGGGTTACCTGACCCGTCGTCTGGTGGACGTCTCGCAGGACGTCATCGTCCGCGAGATCGACTGTGGCACCACCCGCGGCATCAACATGCCGATCGGCGAGGACATCGGCGACGGCAAGGTCCTGCGTGACCAGCACGTCGAGACCAGCGTGTACGCGCGGAACCTCGCGACGGACGCGGTGGACGCCAAGGGCAACGTCGTGCTCAACGCCGGCGACGACCTGGGCGACCCGGCCATCGAGAAGCTGCTCGGCAGCGGCATCTCGAAGGTCAAGGTCCGCTCGGTGCTGACCTGCGAGTCGGCCGTCGGTATCTGCGCGACCTGCTACGGCCGCTCGATGGCGACCGGTCAGCTCGTCGACGTCGGCGAGGCGGTGGGTATCGTCGCCGCCCAGTCGATCGGTGAGCCGGGTACGCAGCTGACGATGCGTACGTTCCACCAGGGTGGTGTCGCCGGTGACGACATCACGACCGGTCTGCCGCGTGTCCAGGAGCTGTTCGAGGCCCGCGTCCCGAAGGGCAAGGCGCCCATCGCCGACGTCGACGGCCGCGTGCGGATCGAGGAGAGCGAGCGGTTCTGGAAGATCACCCTCATCCCGGACGACGGGGGCGAGGAGATCGTCTTCGACAAGCTGTCCAAGCGGCAGCGGCTCGCGAACACCCCGAACGGCCCGCTGGGCGACGGCGACCACGTGAACGTCGGCCAGCAGCTGCTCGAAGGCACGCCGGATCCGCACGAGGTCCTGCGGGTCATGGGGCCGCGCGAGGCGCAGATGCACCTGGTGGACGAGGTCCAGAAGGTGTACCGGGCGCAGGGTGTGTCGATCCACGACAAGCACATCGAGGTCATCGTCCGGCAGATGCTGCGCCGCGTGACGATCATCGACTCCGGTGCCACGGACTTCCTGCCGGGCGAGCTGCCCGAGCGGACCAGGTTCGAGGCGACCAACCGGGCCGCGGTCAACGACGGTGGCGAGCCCGCTTCGGGCCGTCCGGTGCTGATGGGTATCACGAAGGCCTCGCTGACCACGGACTCGTGGCTGTCGGCGGCGTCGTTCCAGGAGACCACGCGCGTCCTGACCGACGCGGCCATCAACGGCCGCTCGGACAAGCTCGTCGGCCTCAAGGAGAACGTGATCATCGGTAAGCTGATCCCGGCCGGTACCGGGATCAACAAGTACCGCAACATCCAGGTGCAGCCGACCGAGGAGGCGCGGGTCGCCGCTTACGCGATCCCGTCCTACGACGACGGCTACTACACCCCGGATGTGTTCGGCTCCTCGCCGGGCGCCGCGGTGCCGCTGGACGACTACGACTTCGGCCGCGACTTCCGCTGATCCACCCTTTCGAAGAGCCCCCGGCACACCCCCGGGGGGCGTAGCGTTTTCGGGGGAAGTCAAGG
>NZ_JBHYIK010000033.1:107090-109258 GCF_042739735.1 Amycolatopsis sp. NPDC059027
ACCCACACCACCCACCACCCCCAAACCCGTTTTGATTTTTTTTGGGGGGGCGTGGTTTTTTTTAAAACCCACCCCCCCCCCCCGTCCCCACCCCCCCCCCCCCCCCGCCGGGGGCTCTTCGCTTTTCCGGGGAATGTCACGGCGGTACACCGTTCACCGGAAACGGATATTCACCTTTTCGCGAATCTCGCTAAGGTGATCCGGTTCTACGCGGTTCGGGGGCTTTGCGCGTTTCCATCGGGTAATCAGGGGTGACACTGCGTGAACAAATTACCTGGCGAAAGACCCATCGCGCGGACGGTGGCGAGCTGTCTCGCCACGTTCGCCGCGGCGGTGGCATTGACCGGCGTGTTCGCCGCGCCCGCCGGAGCGGATCCGGTACCTGTTTCCACCGCGCCGCCGTCCACGGCCGCGCCGTCGAGTAGTTCCGCGGCACCGGAGCCCAGCGCGCCGAGTTCTTCGGCCGTGCCGAGTTCTCCGCCTGCGGTGAGTTCGCAGCCCGCGGCGCCGCAGCCGAAAGCCGAGTCCGCGCAGCGTTCCCGTGTCGAGGCGTCGGTGATCTTCGCCCAGACGTCGTACCGGACGGACGAGGACGTCCGGTTCATCTTCAAGCTGAAGAACATCGGCGAGACTCCTGCAGTTGGTCTGCAGGTCTCCCAGAACATCCTCGATCCGACCGATCTTGTGGTCCCGTACGACCCAGGCTGGGGTCCGCTCAAGGGCAAGCCGGGACTGAACCTCGATCCTGGGGCCACCTACGAGCTGCCGGTCTCCGGGAAGGTTCGTGATCTCGAAAAGGCCACCGCGGTCGTGCGGGGATTCGTGTACGACGAGACCGGATTCGGTGCCGGTACGTTCAACGCCGAGGTCACGGTGACCAAGGGGCCCGGTCATGCGGCTGGCGTCGTCTTTGGCGACCGGAACGGCAACGGCATCTTCGACAACGGTGAACAACTGGCCGGCGCCAAGCTCACTCTGCGGTACGTCCACAGTGGAGGGACGTACTCGGCGACGAGCGACGCCGACGGGAAGTTCAGTTTCGACGCGCCGGCCGCGGACTACTACCTCGGTGGCGAAGTGGTCGGCGGCTGGCTGATCCCGTTCGAAACCGTCCACATCGGACCGGACACGAAGGACCTGCTCGTCCGAGGGGCACCGCCGCTGAACGGCGCGCTGAAGGCGTCGATGGCCTTCACCCAGCGCAGCTACAAGCCAGGGGAACTCGCGCACGTCACGGTGACGCTGTCCAACTCCGGCCCGATCCCGCTCACCGGCATCGTGGCCGCGTGCAACCGCATCGGCGACGGCTACATCCTGAACGGCCGCGGCCCCGGGTGGGGAGACCTCGCGGCGGGCGGCGTGACGATCGCGCCCGGGCAGACCCGTACCTTCGACGTGTCCGAGGCAGTGCCCGAGGCCGCCTTCAACCGGGGTTACGTCGTTGCCTCCTGTGACTTCGGCTATCGCGAGGTCGACATCGACAACCACGCGAAGGCTCATGACCAGGCGGCGGTGCCGGGTGCCAAGGCCGCCGTCGTCGGCGATGTGGCCGTCAATTTCGACAACCAAGGGAAGCCGCAGCAGGGCGTCGCCGGGGTCAAGGTCGTGCTGGTCTCCGACCAGGACTGCCCGATCGCCGGCGAGCAGACGACCGACGCGAACGGGCACTTCGAGTTCCACGACGTGGTGCCGGGGCCCGCTTACCAGCTGTACTTCCTGCCTCCGCAGGGCTGGCGGATCAAGTACCAGAACCCGACCGCGATCAACGTCTACGGCCCCGCCGACCACCCGGCCCGGGTGGTGATCCTGGCCGAGTCCGGTGACGCGCCGCTGCCGACCGTGCCAGCCCAGCCCGCGAGCTGCGGCCGGCCCGGCACTCCCACGTCGCCGGACGCCGCCCCCGCCGGAAGCCAGGGGACCGGCGGCGGTCAGAGCGGCAGCTCCGGCCTGGCCAGCACCGGCGTCGACGCGCTCGCGTTCGGCGCACTCGGCCTGGTCACCTTGGCGCTCGGTGTGGCCTTCGTGCTCGTCGCCCGCCGACGCCGCCGTCCAACCGCCTAACACCATCCCCCTCCCAGCGCCCTCGCGCCCCCCGGGCCGCCGGGGCGGGGCGCGCTGCCGCCGCCCGCCCCCCCCCCCGCCCCGCCCCCCCGCCCGGCGGGCGTGCT
>NZ_JBHYIK010000034.1:0-16995 GCF_042739735.1 Amycolatopsis sp. NPDC059027
GGCCCCCCGGCGGGACCGGCCCGCCCGCCACCCCACCCCGCCATACCCCCCACATGGGGGCGGACCCCCCCGTAAGGTGGCCTTAACGGCATGTGAGCATCGGGACCGCGGGCGGGAATTCGCACAGAAAAGCAACCTATTCGTGGCTTGTGCACGTGCAGGGCGGAAAACGTTCCGTCCCCGGCATGATCAATAGCGGCGTGTGTCCACATGAATCAGTGCTCCAGCTGGGAAAACCTTGCGGGACAAGGCTTTGCGGGCAAGCCTCATAGCATGCCGGAGCCGGGAAGCGGGAAATGGCGTACCGCCTGAACGAACCGGAACCGCGCACCAGTAGCCTTCCTGCCGTGTCGGTGTCCTCGTCCAGTCCTCACAGTGCCTCCCCAGGGGCCGCGGCGTCTTTGCCGGACAGCCCGGTCAAGGCGGTCGCCGCGCCCCCTCGGCCCGCGCGTATCGAACCGGTCCCGCTCGCCACGCTGCTCGCCCGCGCGGACGCTCGGCTGATCGCCGACGGTCCCGAAGCGGCCGAGCTGACCGTCACCGGGACCACCCTGCGCGCCCAGCACGTCCTGCCCGGCGACCTCTTCGCCGCGCTGCCCGGTGCCCGCGCCCACGGCGCGGACTTCAGCGACCAGGCGGTCGCGGGCGGCGCCGCCGCGGTCCTGACCGACGAACAGGGCGCGGCCCGGCCCGCCCTGCGCGACGCGGGCGTCCCGGTGCTGGTGCATCCCGACCCTCGGGCCGTCCTCGGCTCGATCGCCGCGTGGATCTACGGCGAGCCGTCGCTGCAGCTGTCGGTCCTCGGGGTCACCGGGACCTCCGGCAAGACGACGACGTCCTACCTGGTCGACGCGGGGCTCAAGGCCGCCGGGATCACCACCGGGCTGATCGGCACCGTGGAGACCCGGATAGCGGGGGAGCGGCTGGTCAGCGGCTTCACCACGCCGGAGGCCCCCGATCTGCAGGCGCTGCTCGCGGTGATGCTCGAAAGCGGCGTCACGCACGTGCCGATGGAGGTCTCCAGCCACGCGCTCGCGCTGGGCCGGGTCAACGGGACCCGGTTCTCGATCGGCGCGTTCACCAACCTCTCCCAGGACCACCTGGACTTCCACCGCGACATGGAGGAGTACTTCGCCGCCAAGTCGCTGCTGTTCGACGGGCGCTCGACCACCGAGATCGTCGTCGTGGACAGCGCGTGGGGCCAGGCGCTGCTGACCCCGCAGACAGTGACGGTGTCCACCGAGCCGGGTACGGACGCCGCCTGGCGGGCCACCGACCTGGCCGCGACCTCGGCCGGGGAGCAGTCGTTCACCCTGCACGGCCCGGACGGGCTCAGCGCGCGGGCGCGGATCCCCCTGCCGGGCGAGTTCAACGTCGCCAACGCGGTCCTCGCGGCCGCGATACTGGCCAACGCCGGGGTCGGGCTCGACGACATCGTGGCCGGGCTCGCCGCGGTCGAGGTGCCGGGCCGGATGGAGCGGGTCTACCTCGGCCAGCCGTTCACCGCGGTCGTCGACTACGCGCACAAGCCCGCCGCGGTCGCGCAGGGGCTCGACGCGCTGCGGGCGCGGACCGAGGGCCGGATCATCACCGTGCTCGGCTGCGGTGGCGACCGGGACACCGCCAAGCGCCCGATGATGGGCGAGGCCGCGGTCCGGCGCAGTGACGTGCTCATAGTGACCGACGACAACCCGCGCTCGGAGGATCCCGCCGCGATCCGCGCCGCGATGCTCGCCGGTGCCAGGGGCGTCGGCCCCGCGCAGGGCGGTGAGGTGCTGGAGATCGGCGACCGCCGCGAGGCCATCACCGAGGCCGTCTCCCTCGCGCGTCCCGGCGACATCGTGTTCGTGGCGGGTAAGGGGCACGAGACCGGCCAGGAGGCCCAGGGCGTCGTCCATCCGTTCTCCGACCGCGACGAGCTCGAAGCGGCCATCAGAAAGCAACTCGAGGTGACTTCGTGATCGTGCTCAGCCTCGCCGAGATCGCCGGCGTCGTCGGCGGCAGGCTGCACCGGGCCGAGGGCAGCGCCACGGTGACCGGCAGCGTCGAATTCGACACCAGGAAGGTCACGCCCGGCGGGCTGTTCGTCGCCCTGCCGGGGGAGCGTGTCGACGGGCACGACTTCGCCGCCAAGGCGGCCGAGGCCGGTGCCGTCGCCGTGCTGGCCGCCCGCGAGGTCGACGCTCCGGCGATCGTCGTGCCGCCGCTGGCCGAGGGCCAAGCCAACGAACGGTCCGTCGCGCTGACCGGGGACAAGGACGGTTCGGGCGCCGCCGTGCTGGCCGCGCTGGGCAAGCTCGCCCGGTTCGTCGTCCAGCGGCTCGCCGCGGACGGCCTCACCGTCGTCGGCGTCACCGGGTCCTCGGGCAAGACCTCGACCAAGGACCTCATCGCCCAGCTGCTCGAACCGCTGGGTCCCACGGTCGCGCCGCCCGGCTCGTTCAACAGCGAGCTGGGCCACCCATGGACGGCGTTGCGCGCGGACACCGCGACCCGGCACCTGGTGCTGGAGATGTCCGCGCGCGGGATCGGCCACATCGCCGAGGCCGCCTCGATCACCCCGCCGAGGATCGGCGTCGTGATCAACGTGGGCAGTGCGCACGTCGGCGAGTTCGGCTCGCGGGAGGGCATCGCGAAGGCCAAGGGCGAGCTGGTCGAGGCGCTGCCGGAAGACGGCGTCGCGATCCTGAACTTCGACGATCCGCTGGTCGCGGCCATGGCGAGCCGGACGAAGGCCAGGGTCGTCGGCGTCGGCGAGAGCCCGGGCGCCCAGGTGCGCGCGGTGGACGTGCGGCTGGACGAGCAGGCGAGGGCGTCGTTCAAGCTGGTGACGCCCGAGGGCGAGGCCGAGGTCCGGCTCCCGCTGTTCGGCGAGCACCACGTGGGCAACGCGCTCGCCGCGGCGGCCGTGGCGCTGGAGCTGGGCACGTCCGTCGAGGACGTCGCCGCGCGGCTGTCGGCGGTCCGGCGGCGCTCGGATCGCCGCATGGAGGTCACCACCCGCGCCGACGGCGTGACCGTGCTCAACGACTCGTACAACGCGAATCCCGAGTCCGTCCGCGCCGCGCTCAAGACGCTGGCGTCGATGGGCAGGGAACGCCGGACCTGGGCCGTGCTCGGCGAGATGGGCGAACTCGGCGAGGAGCGCGTCCGCGCGCACGACGAGATCGGCAGGCTCGCGGTCCGGCTCAACATCTCCCGGCTCGTCGTCATCGGCGAGCGCGCCGCGGCGATGCATCACGGCGCTCAGCACGAAGGGTCCTGGGGCGAGGAGTCGGTGCTGGTACCCGATGTCGGGGCCGCGACGGCGTTGCTGCATGATCAGCTCCGCGCCGGCGACCTCGTGCTCGTGAAGGCCTCCAAGTCCGAAGCTCTGTGGCGGGTGGCCGACGCTCTCCTAGCCGAAGAAGTCCAAGC
Source organism: Amycolatopsis sp. NPDC059027 (assembly GCF_042739735.1). NCBI lineage: Bacteria > Bacillati > Actinomycetota > Actinomycetes > Pseudonocardiales > Pseudonocardiaceae > Amycolatopsis > Amycolatopsis sp. NPDC059027. The sequence continues at coordinate 3,418 of NZ_JBHYIK010000034.1, forward strand.
CCCTGCCCAAGAACGCTCGAACGGTGGTGACGCGTGATCAGCATCCTGATCGCGGCCGCGGCGGGCCTGCTGGTCTCCATTCTGCTGACGCCCTATCTCATCCGGGTCTTCTCCCGGCAGGGTTTCGGACAGGAGATCCGCGAGGAAGGCCCGCAGGGACACAAATCCAAGCGCGGTACCCCGACGATGGGTGGCGTCGCGATCATCATCGCGATGGTCGTCGGGTACTTCGTCGCGCATCTGATCAGCTGGATGCTCAGCTCCAAGGGCGCGATGCCCTCGGCGTCCGGGCTGCTGGTCCTCATGCTCGCGGTGGGACTCGGCGTCGTCGGGTTCCTCGACGACTTCATCAAGATCCGCAAGCAGCGCAACCTCGGGCTGAACAAGACGGCGAAGCTGGTCGGCCAGCTCGTGGTGACCGTGCTGTTCGCGGTGCTGTCGCTGCAGTTCGCCGACGCGCGGGGGCTGACCCCGGCGTCGCAGAACCTGTCCTACGTCCGCGACCTCGCGCTGATCACGTTCCCGTCGATCATCTTCGTGATCTTCTGCTACATCGTGATCTCGGGCTGGTCGAACGCGGTCAACTTCACCGACGGCCTCGACGGTCTCGCCGGGGGCGCCGCGGCGATGGTGCTCGCGACGTACGTGGTGATCTCGTTCTGGCAGGAGCGGCTGTCCTGCGCCAACTACCCGCCGCAGGCCGCCTGCTACGACGTCCGCGATCCGCTGGACCTCGCGGTGGTCGCCGCCGCGGCCACCGGCGCGTGTGTCGGGTTCCTGTGGTGGAACGCCGCCCCGGCGAAGATCTTCATGGGGGACACCGGATCGCTGGCCCTCGGTGGTCTCGTCGCCGGGCTGTCCATGACGACCCGCACCGAGCTGCTCGCCATCGTCATCGGCGGGCTGTTCATGGTCGAGATGATCTCGGTGGTCGCGCAGATCGCGGTGTTCCGCACGACGCGGCGAAGGCTGTTCCGGATGGCGCCGTTCCATCACCACTTCGAACTCGCCGGGTGGGCGGAAACCACGGTGATCATCCGGTTCTGGCTGCTCTCGGCGATCTGCTGCATGTTCGGGCTGGGCCTGTTCTACAGCGAGCAGCTGGGCTTCGGGGGATAGCACGTGACAGCCTCCGTTGAGGGCGGCGGGGACGCAGGCCGGGGCGACCTCGCGGGTCGTCAGGTCCTGGTCGCGGGGGCCGGGGTCACCGGCAAGTCGGTCGTCCCGGTGCTGCGTGAGCTGGGCGCGCTGGTCACGGTCACCGACGGCAACGCCGGGCGGCTGGCCGAACTGGACGGCCTCGGCGCCGAGCTGGTGCCGGGACTGACGGAGCCGCCCGCGGGCACCGGCCTCGTCGTGACCAGCCCCGGCTGGCGCCCGACGGCCCCGCTGCTGGCCGCCGCGGCCGCGGCGGGGATCGAGGTGATCGGCGACGTCGAGCTGGCCTGGCGGGTCGGGTTGCTGCGCGAGCGGCCACCGGCGTGGCTGGTGGTGACCGGCACCAACGGCAAGACGACGACCGTCGGAATGCTGGAATCGATCCTGCGTGCCGCCGGGCTCGACGCCGTGGCCTGCGGGAACGTCGGCTACGCGGTGCTGGACGCGGTCCAGGCCGGGCATGAGGTGCTGGCCGTGGAACTGTCCAGCTTCCAGCTGCACTGGTCCTCGACGCTGGCACCCGCCGCCTCGGTGGTGCTGAACCTCGCCGAGGACCACATCGACTGGCACGGCTCGATGGCGGAGTACGCCGCCGCCAAGGGCCGCGCGCACCACCGCTCCGCCGTCGTCGTGCACAACGCCGACGACGAATGGTCCGCCCGGATCGCCGACGAGCACGCCCCTGCCGACGCGCGCCGCGTCGGGTTCCAGCTCGACACCCCCCGCGCCGGCGAACTCGGTGTGGTCGAGGAACTGCTGGTGGACCGCGCTTTTGTGGCCGATCCGGCGACCAGCGCCGAGGAGCTGGCGACGCTGGCCGACGTCCGCCCGTCCGGACCGCACAACGTCGCGAACGCGCTCGCCGCCGCCGCGCTGGGCCGCGCGCACGGCGTCGGCGCCGAGGTGATCGCGAAAGGCCTGCGGGACTACCAGCCCGCGCCACACCGCGCGGTCGAGGTCGCCGAGGTCGGCGGCGTCCGCTACGTCAACGACTCCAAGGCCACCAACCCGCACGCGGCGTCCGGCTCGCTGCGGGCGCACCCCAGCGTCGTGTGGATCGCCGGGGGCCAGCTCAAGGGCGCGTCGGTCGACGAACTCGTCGCCTCGGTCGCCGGCAGGCTCCGCGGAGTCGTGCTCCTCGGCGTCGATTCGCCGGTGATCGCGGCCGCTCTTGCGCGACACGCCCCGGATGTCCCGGTGAACAGCCTCGTTCCGGGTGACGATGAGCCCATGACTGCGGCGGTGAGTGCGGCCAGAGCCATGGCGCGTCCTGGCGATGTCGTGCTGCTCGCTCCCGCCGCCGCCTCGCTCGACATGTTCCGCGACTACGGCGAGCGCGGCGACGCGTTCGCCGCCGCGGTCCGTGTCCTGCGTGACGGTGCGGGGGAGTCGTCCCATGGCGGTGGTTGACGCCGGGCAGCGCACCGGATCCGACGGGCCCGCCAGGGGCCGTCCGAAGGCCAAGCCCGCGGGCGGGCCGCGCCGCGAGCGGAAGCCCGCCGCGTTCAACTCCGCGCTGACCGCCTGGCTCTCGCGCCCGCTGGCCTCGTTCCACCTGGTGCTCGCGCTGACCGGGCTGCTGACCGTGATCGGGATCGTCATGGTCCTCTCGGCGTCCTCGGTGGCCTCCTACGACCCGAAGACCGGCAGCGGGGTGTACTCGCTGTTCGTCAAGCACCTGGTGTTCGTCGCGATCGGCGCGGTGGTGTTCTGGATCGGCCTGCGGATCCGGCTCGAACGCGTCCGCCGGATGTCGGCCACCGCGGTGGTGCTCTGCCTCGGCATGCTCGTGCTCGTGCTGGTGCCCGGCATCGGCGCCGAGGTCAACGGCTCGAGCGGCTGGTTCCAGCTCGGCGGGTTCTCCTTCCAGCCGGTCGAGGTCGCCAAGGTCGCGCTGGCCTTCTGGGGCGCGCACATCCTGGTGATCAAGTACAACGTGCTGCACCAGTGGCGGCATCTGCTGGTCCCGGTGGTGCCGATCGCGCTGCTGATGTTCGCACTGGTCATGCTGCAGCCCGACCTTGGCGGCACGGTGACGCTGGCGGTCGTGCTGCTCTCGCTGCTGTGGTTCGCGGGCGCGCCGAAACGGCTCGTCGGGGTCATCGTCGCGGGCGGTCTCGCCGGGGTGCTGGTGCTGGCGATCATCGCGCCGTACCGGCTGGCCAGGGTGATGTCGTTCCTCTCGCCCAACGCGGACACCAGCGGCGAAGGGTTCCAGGCCAACCAGGCCAAGCTCGCGCTCGCCGACGGCGGGCTGTTCGGCAAGGGGCTCGGCCAGGGCGCGTCCAACTGGGGCTACCTGCCGGAAGTGCAGAACGACTTCATCTTCGCGCTGATCGGGGAGGAGCTGGGCTTCGTCGGCTGCGCGGTGGTCCTGGCGCTGTTCGCCGGTGTCGCCGTGGTCGGCCTGCGCATCGCCACCCGCAACATCGACCCGTGGATCCGGATCGTCGCCGGCACGCTGACGGTGTCCATCGTCGCGCAGGCGGGGATCAACATCGGGTACGTTGTCGGCCTGCTCCCGGTCACCGGGGTCACCCTGCCGCTGATCTCGTACGGCGGCACCTCGCTGGTGATCACCATGCTGATGATGGGCGTGCTCGCGAACGCCGCCCGGCACGAACCCGAGGCGGTGGCCGCACTGCGGTCCCAGGGCCCGGGTAAATTCGGACGCCTGCTGCGGCTGCCAGCACCCGACCCGTACCGCCCGCCCGCCGCACGCAAGGCGGGCGCGGTGCGCGGCGGGACGAAGGCCGCCCGGCCCGCGCCCCGCACGGCCCGTCCGGCGCCGGCGCAGGAACGGCGCCGCACCTCGGTCCGGGACCCGGGCAGGCGCGCAGTGACACGGAAAACGGCCCGGACAACAGCGAACCGCGGCACCCGGGGTGCCGTGAACCGGAGAGGTCATTGGTGAGTAAGCCCGTCAAACCCGGCGAACGTTCCGTCGCGGGCAAGGTGCCGACGGTGGTGGTCGCCGGCGGTGGCACCGCAGGACACATCGAACCCGCGCTCGCGCTCGCCGACGCGGTCAGGCGGTTGCGCCCGGACGCGAAGGTCGTCGCGCTGGGCACCGAACGCGGGCTGGAGAACAAGCTCGTACCCGCGCGCGGCTACCCGCTGGAGCTGATCCCGCCCGTCCCGCTGCCGCGCAAGCCGACGCCGGAGCTGCTGCGGCTGCCGCTGAAGGTGCGTGACTCGGTCAAGCGGACCCGCGCGGTGCTGGAGCGGGTCGGCGCGGACGTCGTGGTCGGGTTCGGTGGGTACGTCGCGCTCCCGGCCTACCTGGCCGCGCGCGGCCGGACGCCGATCGTGGTGCACGAGGCCAACAAGTCGCCGGGCCTGGCGAACAAGGTGGGCGCGCGGTTCGCGGCGCGGGTCGCGGTCGCCGTCCCCGGCACGCCGCTGCCGAAGGCCGAGGTCGTCGGTATCCCGTTGCGGCAGTCGATCACCTCGCTGGACCGCGCCGCGCTGCGGGCCGAGGCCCGCGCGCACTTCGAGCTCGACCCGGACGCCCCGACGCTGCTGGTGTTCGGCGGTTCGCAGGGCGCGCAGTCGATCAACGCGGCGGTGTCCGGCGCGGCGAAGGAACTGGCCGACGCGGGCGTCGGCGTGCTGCACGCGCACGGTCCGAAGAACACGCTGGTGGTCCAGGAGTTCCCCGGCAAACCGGCGTACGTGCCGGTGCCGTACCTGGAGCGGATGGACCTTGCCTACGCCGCGGCCGACGCCGTCGTCTGCCGGTCCGGGGCGATGACCGCCGCCGAGGTCTCCGCCGTCGGGCTGCCCGCGGTGTTCGTGCCATTGCCGCACGGCAACGGGGAACAGGCGGTCAACGCCCAGCCCGCGGTCGACGCCGGGGCGGCGCTGATGGTCGCCGACGGCGAGCTGAGCGCCGCGAAGATCGCCGAGCTGGTGATCCCGCTGGTGACCGACGCAGACCGCGTCGCGAAGATGAGCGCAGCCGCCGAGGGGATGGGACACCGCGTGGCCGACGAGACGCTCGCCAGGATCGTGCTGGAGGCCGCCGGTGCTTGACGAGACCTTGCCCCAGGAACTGCGCCGGGCGCACCTGATCGGGATCGGCGGCGCCGGGATGTCCGGGATCGCGCGGATCCTGCTCGCCCGCGGCGCGCGGGTGTCCGGTTCGGACGCCAAGGAGTCCCGCGCGCTGCTCTCGCTGCGCACCCAGGGTGCCGAGCTGTTCGTCGGCCAGCGAGCCGAGAACCTCGACGCCTTCCCGGAGGGGCCCTCCGCGGTCGTCGTGTCGACGGCGATCAAGGAGAGCAACCCGGAGTTCGCCGCCGCCAGGGAGCGCGGGATCCCCGTGCTGCACCGCGCGCAGGCGCTGGCCGGGCTGATGGCGGGGCACCGGGTCGCGTGCATCGCCGGGACGCACGGGAAGACGTCGACGACGTCGATGCTGACCGTCGCGCTCCAGAACTGCCGCCTCGACCCGTCCTTCGCCATCGGCGGTGACCTCAACGAGTCCGGGGCGAACGCGCACCACGGCTCCGGCGGCGTTTTCGTCGCGGAGGCCGACGAGAGCGACGGCTCGTTCCTGACCTACACCCCGTCGGTCGCGGTGGTGACCAACGTCGAGCCGGACCATCTCGACCACCACGGCACCGCCGAGGCATACGTCGCGGTGTTCGCCGAGTTCGTGCGGCGCATCGAGCCCGGCGGCGTGCTCATCGTGTGCGAGGACGACCCCGGCGCGGCGGCGCTCGGCGGGGACGCGGAGGCCGCGGGCGTCCGAGTGCTCCGGTACGGGCGCTCGGTGACCGGGGACGATGACGCGAAGGTGCTGTCCCACACCCCGGCCGCGGACGGCAGTGTCGTGCGGATCTCCTTGCGGGGCAAGGAGATCGATGTCCGGGTCGCGGTGCCGGGCGAGCACATGGCGCTCAACACGATCGCCGCGCTGCTCGCCGGGCTCGAACTGGGTGCCCCGCTCGACGGCCTCGTCGCGGGCCTCGCGGTGTTCGGCGGGGTCCGGCGCCGGTTCGAGTTCAAGGGCCGCTCCGGCGACGTCCGGGTCTACGACGACTACGCCCATCACCCCACCGAGGTCGATGCCCAGCTGCGCGCCGTGCGGCACGCGGCCGGGTCGGGCCGGGTCGTCGTGGTGTTCCAGCCGCATCTGTACTCGCGGACGAAGACGTTCTCGAAGGAGTTCGCCGCGGCGCTGTCGCTGGCCGACGAGGTCGTCGTGCTGGACGTCTACGGCGCCCGTGAGGAACCGGAGCCCGGGGTGACCGGCGCGCTGATCGCCGACCAGGTGAGCGTGCCGGTGCACTACCAGCCCGCCTTCGACGTCGCGGCGAAGCTCGTCGCAGATCTGGCGCGGCCGGGCGACCTGGTGGTCACCATGGGCGCCGGGGACGTCACGCAGCTCGGCCCGGAGATCCTGGCCGAACTGGATCGGCGGGGCGGTCAGGGGTGACCTCGACGCGGGAGCGCCGTGGCCCGGCCAGGGAGGCCGGGCGCACGGGCGCGCCCCCGGACCGCAGCAGGCGCGGGCGGCGCACGGAGGCCGAGCGGCAGCGCACCCGGCCGCGGCCGAACCGGCGCAAGGAGATCCGGCGCCGGTGGGTCGCGCTGCTGATAGTGCTCACCGTCATCGGCGGGGTGTACCTGCTGTTCTTCAGCTCGCTGCTCGGCGTCAAGAACGTCGAGGTGGTGGGCGCGAAGAGCGTTTCCGCGGACCAGATCCGCGCGGCCGCGGGCGTTCCGGACGGCAAGCCGATGCTGCGGGTCGACGTCGACGGTATTCGCGACAGCATCGCCGAGCTGTCCGGGATCGCCACCGTCGAGGTCTCCCGTTCGTGGCCGAACACCGTCGAGATCGCGGTCACCGAGCGGACCGCGATCGCCTTCTTCGACAGCGGTCCCGGCGGCGACGGGTTCCACCTCGTCGACGGCGGCGGGGTCGTGTTCAAGACGGTGAAGATCCGCCCGGCCGGGATCCCGCAGCTGAAGCTGCCCAAGGTGTCCGCCGACGATCCGGTGACCCGCGCGGTGACCTCGGTGCTCGGGGTGATCCCGCAGCCGCTGCAGAAGCAGGTCACCAGCGCGTCGGCGAAGACCCCGGGCAGCGTCGAGTTCACGCTGGCCGACGGGAAGACCGTGCGCTGGGGCAGTGCCGAGCAGGCCGACCGCAAGGCGAAGGTGCTCGCGGCGCTGCTGACCCAGCCGGGCAAGGTCTACGACGTCTCGGCGCCGGAACTCCCCACCATCGCGTAGCGAGCGAGTGCTGAAGGACGCTTTCAGTGCATCCAGTGCACTGAAAGCGTCCTTCAGCGCGTTCAGCGCACCGAAGGCGTCCTTCAGCATCCCCCCGATTTCACTGGCTTGGCGGTTCCCGTATGCCGTACTATCGGCTCCGATTTCGTACGGCATACGACATAAGGGGAACACGTGACGATCCTGGTGACGGGCGCGACGGGAAACGTCGGCAGGCTGGTGGTCGACGAACTGGTGGCGGCCGGCGAGCGGGTCCGGGCGCTCACGGTGGATCCGGTGCGGGCGGCGTTGCCGCCGGAGGCCGAGGTGGTCGTCGGTTCACTGGCGAAGCCCTCGACGCTGCCGCTGGCATTGAAGGGAGTCGACGCGGTCTATCTCGCGCCGATGGCGCGCACCGTGGAGAAGTTCACCCGGCTGGCGCGCGAGGAAGGCGTTCGCCGGGTGGTGGCGCTGTCGGGGAGCAGCGTCGGGGAGAGCCACGAAATGTCCAGCGGCCACGAGTTCGAGGCCGTCGAGCAGGCGGTGCGCGCGGCGGAACTGGACTGGACCTTCCTGCGGCCCGGCGCGTTCATGATGAACACCCTCGGCTGGGCCGGAATGGTGCGGAACGGAGAGATCCGGACGAGCTGCGCCGACGCCAGGATCACGCCGATCGACCTCGGGGACATCGCCGCCGTGGCCGCGCGGACGCTGGTCTCCGACGGGCATGTCGGCAAGACGTACGAGCTGAGCGGTCCTGCGGCGGTGAGCCAGCGTGAGCAGGTCGAGGCCATCGGCGCCGCGCTGGGCAAGGAAATCGCGTTCGTGGAACTGACTCCGGACGAGCATCGGCGGGAGTGGGCGGCGCAGGGGATACCCGAGGAGATCGTCGACTGGCTGGTGGAGGGTTTCGGCCGGGTGGCGGCGAATCCGCAGGTCCCGACCGGCGAGGTGGAGCGGATCACCGGCAGGCCCGGAATGACCTACGCGGAGTGGGCGGTCAAGAACGCCGACGCGTTCCGGTGACCCGCCGGCGCGGGAACGGCGGGGCGCGGAAGCCCGCCGTTCCCGTGCCCGCCATGGTGGCTGCTCAGCCCGAGACGTCGGCGTAGGCAGTCCCGATCTTGAGGCCGCCGACGTAGTTCTCGACCGTGCTGCCCGCCGCGCCGTAGACACCCCACTTCGGGTCGTTGACGCTGTCGAACGTGCGGCACGCCCAGCGTTTCCCGCCGTCGGTGAAGGTCTGTTGCGCGCCGTCGACGTACAGCTCGACCCAGCCCCCGGTGGTCTGGTCCGACAGGTGCAGGCCGAGCACGACCTTGTGCCATTCGTTCGCGGCGATCGGCGTGTCCCAGATGACCCTGGTGGCGTCCGGCTGGCGTTGCAGCAACGAGAGCCTGCCGTCGATCATCTTGAGCACCACGGGATAGTTCTGGATGTGGTTGCCGTAGGACTTCCACTGGAACACCGCGTTGTTGTTCACGGTATTGGAGAGTTTGAAGGACCAGCCGAGGTAAAAGGTCTGACCATTGCGGAAGGTGTACTTGCTCCCGTCGACCTTGATTCCCCGGCTTTCGCACCGGTTGCTCCCACTCGGTTTCGCGTAGCGGAACACCGTCCCCTTCACCGGGTCCTTGACCGTCGACACGCTGCCCGGGCTGGCGCATTCCCCGTTGATATTGCCGAAGACGCCGGTTCCCCTGGCCGCATCGCCGTCCCAGAGCACCGAGGCACTGGCCGGGGCGGCGGACAGTACGAGAAGTCCGGACGTCAGCAGAGCTACTGCGGAACGTTTCATACATCCGAGGTATAGGCCACTGTGTCAACGTCGCGGTACCGGCGATCGGGCGCACGCGCCTAATGCCGGTGATGATCGGGAAGACTGGGGCCGTGACCGAGAACGAGGCACGACCGGAACCACCGTTGCTGGGCGACGAACGCGCGCAGCTGACCGGGTTCCTCGACTACCTGCGCGCCACGGTGGTGCTGAAGGCGTCCGGACTGAGCGACGAGCAGGCCCGGCGTTCGCTGCTGCCCAGCGAACTGACCACGATCGCCGGGCTCGTCCGGCATCTGGCCTACGTCGAGCAGTACTGGTTCCGCGTGATCCTCAGCGGCGAGCCGGACACCTGGGCGGCGATCCTCGCCGAAGACCGCGACGCCGACTTCCGGCTCGACCCGGACGTCCCGCTCACCGAACTCGTCGCGGCCTACGAAGCGGAATGCCGGAACAGCCGCGAAGTCGTCGCCCGGCTCGGCTTCTCCGACGAGTTCCCGTTCCGCGACGGCAAGCGGCTCACCGTCCGCTGGGTGGTCGCGCACATGATCGAGGAGACCGGCAGGCACGCCGGGCACCTCGACCTGCTGCGGGAACTGATCGACGGCAGCACCGGCGAGTAGCCGCCGGGGACGGAGCCAATCCGGGCACGCGCCAGTCCCGAAGCCCTTGCGTGCACACGATCACCGCGCTGTACGACGCCACGGTCGCGTATGTCCGGCGGGCCGGGCCGCCGCACGCGTCCGCCCACCGGAGCTACCTGTGGCTCGTCGACCTCGACGCCCCGCCCCGGCTGCCCTGGTGGCTGCGGCCTTTCGCGCGCTTCGACGGCCGGGACCACTTCGCGCCCGGCGGCAGGGCGAGCATCCGCGCGAAACTGGACGCCTGGCTCGCGGGCAGGGGGATCGACCTGCGCGGCGGCCGGGTGCTGATGCTCGCCGGGGCACGCTCGCTCGGCCACGCGTTCAGTCCCATCACCGTTTTCTGGTGTCACGGCCCGGACGGCGCGCTCGCCTGTGTCGTCGCCGAGGTGCACGACACTCGCCGCGGCAGGCACGCCTATCTGCTGCGTCCCGGCGCGGGCGAGCGGTTCGCCGTCTCGCCGTTCCCGGCAATGGACGGTGAATACCGGATGCATCTGCCGAACCCGGAATCCCTGCTCGCGGTGACCGTCGCGTCCGAGCAGGAGGACCGGACGCCGTTTGTCGCTACGCTGCGAGGGGTTCGCCGCCCCGTGACGCGGTGGTGGCTGGTCCGCACCGTGCTGGCCCGGCCCTCGCTGCCACACCGGCCGGCCCGCGGCGACGGCATCGGGGCGCGGATCACGGCCGGTACCCCGCGGAACGCCGGAGGTCAGCTCGATGGATGAGACCGCGCGTCCCCGCCGGTTGTCGGCCGTCGGCCCGTCCGGGCTCACGGCCGAGGACCTCATGGTGCGGGTGGCGAAGGGGGACGAGCGAGCCTTCGAGCAGCTCTACGACGTCCTGGCCGGGCCGATTTTCGGGCTGGTGCGGCGCATCGTGCGCGACGTCGCGCAGTCCGAGGAGGTCGCGCAGGAGGTGCTCGTCGAGCTGTGGCGCACGGCGACGCGGTACTCCCCGGCGAAGGGGAGCGCGCTGAACTGGGCGATGACACTGGCGCACCGCCGTGCCGTCGATCGTGTCCGCTCAGCGCGCGCGAGCACCGACCGGGAACAGAAGGCGACGTTCGAAGCGGCGCGGGGCAGGCCGTTCGACGAAGTCGCCGAATCGGTGACGGCGCGGCTGGAACGCTCGCAGGTCCGCCGCTGCCTTGACCACCTGACCGAACTGCAGCGGGAGTCCGTCCTGCTGGCGTACTACCAGGGCTACACGTATCGAGAGGTCGCCGAGGTGCTGGCCACCCCGCAGGGCACGATCAAGACCCGGCTGCGCGACGGGCTCATCCGGCTGCGCGACTGCCTGGGGGTGGGGTCGTGACCAGTCCCGAGATGCACACCCTCGCCGGCGCGTTCGCGCTCGACGCGGTGTCCGATGTGGAGCGTGCGGAGTTCCGGCGGCATCTGGAACAGTGCGAATCCTGCGCGCTGGAGGTCCGCGAACTGCGGGCCACCGCCGCGCGGCTGGGGATGGCGATGGCCGAGCCACCGCCGCCCGCGCTCAAGCACCGCGTGCTGGCGACGATGCACGCCACCCGCCAGCTGTCGCCGTCCGGACGCCGTGATCCCGCCGACGAGCCGCCCCCGCGCCGCGCCGGCAAGGCGTCCCGCTGGGGTGTCGCGGCGGCGGTGATCGGCTTCGCGCTCGCCGGGGTCGGCGGGGCGGTGGCGTACACGCAGAACCAGGATCTCGTCGCCGCGCGTCAGGAACTGGACCGGACCAAGGCCGCGTACGCGCCGGTGTCACGAGTCCTCGCCGCGCCGGACGCGAAGACCGGGCACGGGTCGGCGTCGATCGGCGGCGGCGGGACGGTGGTCGCGTCGCGGTCGATGGATCAGCTGGTGTTCATGGACACCGGGCTGCCGCCCCGGCCGCCGGGCCGCGTCTACCAGGCCTGGCTCATGCCGTCCGCGGGCACGCCGCGCCCGGCCGGGCTGCTCAACGACGGCCCGACCGGATCGATGATCGTGGCGAACGGCCTGCGTGGCGCCGAAAAAGTCGCGTTGAGCATCGAGCGCGCGGGCGGTTCGACGACCGGCGCGCCGTCGGCGGACGTCGTGCTCGTGATGCCCATGCCGGGGTGATCTTGTGCCTTCCGCGGGCCTCCTGCTCTTGCGCCGGGGAACGCGTTGTGGGAAAACACCTTTGCTCCGCACGGCGTGGCTACTGGATTCCGGCCTGCGTGGTGCCTACCGTCCTGCTCAACGTCGGCAGTTGACATAACTCTCATTCTTGAGTTGAGGTTGAGGGTTTGCCGGGCCGACGGGCAGCACGGGCACAACGATCAGGAAGGCGGACCCGATGACGCCCCCGCACAACTACCTTGCGGTGATCAAGGTCGTCGGTATCGGCGGCGGCGGCGTGAACGCCGTGAACCGCATGATCGAGGTCGGCCTCAAGGGTGTCGAGTTCATCGCGGTGAACACCGACGCGCAGGCACTGCTCATGTCCGACGCCGACGTCAAGCTGGACATCGGCCGTGAACTCACCCGTGGCCTCGGCGCCGGCGCCGCCCCCGAGGTCGGCCAGAAGGCCGCCGAGGACCACCGCGAAGAGATCGAAGAGGTCATCAAGGGCGCCGACATGGTGTTCGTGACCGCCGGTGAGGGCGGCGGCACCGGCACCGGTGGCGCGCCCGTGGTCGCGCAGATCGCGCGCAAGCTCGGCGCGCTGACGATCGGCGTCGTGACCCGGCCGTTCACCTTCGAGGGCAAGCGCCGCGGCAAGCAGGCCGAGGAGGGCATCCAGGCGCTGCGCAACGAGTGCGACACGCTGATCGTCATCCCGAACGACCGGCTGCTGCAGCTCGGCGACATCGGCGTGTCCCTGATGGACGCGTTCCGCTCGGCCGACGAGGTGCTGCTGTCCGGTGTCCAGGGCATCACCGACCTGATCACCACGCCGGGCCTGATCAACCTGGACTTCGCCGACGTCAAGAGCGTCATGTCCGGCGCGGGCTCCGCGCTCATGGGCATCGGCTCCGCGCGCGGGGAGGGCCGGGCGATCCAGGCCGCGGAGAAGGCGATCAACTCGCCGCTGCTGGAGGCCTCGATGGACGGCGCCCACGGCGCGCTGCTGTCCATCGCGGGCGGCTCGGACCTGGGGCTGTTCGAGATCAACGAGGCCGCGTCGCTGGTGCAGGAGTCCGCGCACCCGGACGCGAACATCATCTTCGGGACGATCATCGACGACTCGCTCGGCGACGAGGTTCGCGTCACGGTGATCGCCGCCGGGTTCGACGCGGGCGCGCCGACGCACAAGAAGCTCGACCCCTCGACGTTCGGCTCGCGGCAGGGCGGTTCGACCGCCTCGGCCTCGGCCGGGCAGGTCGGCGGCGGGTCCACCCCGCCCGGCGGCACGCCGTCGCCCTCGGGCGCGACCCCGGTCCCGTCCTCGTCCAACGGGTCGAGCGGCTACCCGGTGCCCTCGACCCGCACCCACTCGCCGATCCCGCCCGCGGGCAACGGTTCCTCGGGCCATGGCGCCACGCACGGTTCGACCCCCGGTGGCCTTCCGCAGCCGGGTGGCGGCTCGCGGGGCTACTCGCCGCTGGGCTCGAGCTCGGGCCAGGGCAGCCTGCCGCACCGGGCCGCCCCGGTGCACGACGACCCGTCCGACGACGAGGTCGATGTGCCCCCGTTCATGCGGCGCTGATCTTCCGGAAGCTGCTGAAGGACGCCTTCGGTGCGCTCGACGCACCGAAGGCGGCCGTGACTTCGGTGGTTGGACTGAAATCGGCCGTGAGCACCCCGCGCGCCCCGGTAGGGCGCCGCGCGCGCGGCC
>NZ_JBHYIK010000034.1:17005-57692 GCF_042739735.1 Amycolatopsis sp. NPDC059027
GGTGGTGGTGGTGGCCCCGCTTTCCGGGGGGGTTTTATGTCCGGAAGGCGGGCTCGGGCCCCGTGCGGCGCGCGCCCCGACCCTCCGGCGTCCTTCACTGCGTTGGATGCACTGAAAGCGTCCTTCAGCACCCGGCCAGCCGCTGAAGGGCGCCGCGCGCTCGGCACTAGGCTTGGCGACGGGACACTTTCCCGGGGAAAAGAGGAGCGGACTTGCGGATCCGGCGGGTGGTCACGACCAGGGCGGGCGGAGCCTCCGCGCCGCCCTACGACAGCTTCAACCTCGGTGACCACGTCGGCGACGACATCGGGAACGTCTTCGCCAACCGCAAGCGGCTCGCCGCCGAACTCGGGCTCGGCGAGGATCGCCTGGCCTGGATGGAACAGGTGCACGGCCGGACGGTGACGGTCGTCGACGGCTCCGAGACGAAGGCCGCCGAAGCCACCGACGCACTCGTGACCGCCGAGGCGGGGTTGGCGCTCGTGGTGCTCGTCGCGGACTGCGTTCCCGTACTGCTCGCCGACGCCGAGGCCGGTGTCGTGGCCGCCGTGCACGCGGGGCGAGTCGGCACGCGCGTCGGTGTCGTGCCCGCCGCGCTCGAACGGATGCGGGCGCTCGGCGCCGAGACGCACCGGATCGAAGCGTTGCTCGGCCCCGCGATCTGCGGCGACTGCTACGAGGTCCCCGCCGACATGGCCGCCGACGTCGACAAGCACGTGCCCGGCAGCGCCTGCAAGACCCGCAAGGGCACGCCGGGCCTCGATCTGCGGGCGGGATTGTGGCGTCAGCTCGCCGACCACGGCGTCGGCCGGATCGGCCTCGACCCGCGCTGCACCGCCGAGGACAGGACGTTGTTCAGCTTCCGCCGCGACGGCACCACCGGCCGGATCGCCGGGATCACCTGGGTCGATCCGGCATGAGCGACGCCTGCGAGCGAATCATGGACATCATGCGCCAAAAGGAATCGAACACTGTCTCGCGAAGCGAGTCGATCGCATGAGCGTCGACTCCGACACGAGGAAGGCCGAACTCGCGAAGTCCTTGGCAGCGCTGGAAGAGCGGATCGACGCCGCCTGCACCGCCGCCGGGCGCACCAGGGACGAGGTCCGCCTGATCGCGGTCACGAAGACGTTCCCCGCACTGGACGCCGCGCTGCTGGCCGACCTCGGCGTCACCGACGTCGGGGAGAACCGCGACCAGGACGCGGGGCCGAAGCGCGCCGAGGTCGCCGAGTTGCGACCCGAAGCGGCGCTGCGCTGGCACATGGTCGGCAGGCTGCAGCGCAACAAGGCCCGCTCGGTCGTGCGCTGGGCCGACGAGGTCCAGTCGGTCGACTCCGAACGGCTCGTGGACGCGCTCGCCAAGGCGGTCCACGTGGCGAGGGACACCGGTGACCGGGAACACCCGCTCGACGTGCTGATCCAGGTGAGTCTCGACGACGATCCGGCGCGCGGCGGCTGTCCGCTGGCCGGCCTCGATCGGCTGGCCGGCCATCTCGCGCGGGTGGGTGACCTGCGGCTACGCGGGCTGATGGCGGTGGCGCCGCTCGGTGCCGATCCGGCCGAGGCCTTCGCCCGGCTCGCCCGCGCGGGGGAGAGACTTCGCGAAGATCACCCGAATGCCGCAGAAGTCTCCGCCGGAATGAGCCATGATCTCGAGCAGGCGATCGCGCACGGCTCGACCTGTGTGCGTGTCGGAACCGCGTTGCTCGGCGGGCGCGGTTTAGCCTCGCCGTAGGGAGCCCGTCCGATGGTCACGGTGAGTGTCCACCGGGCGGGGTCGCACGGTGCGGGAGCGGCTAGGGCTAGGGAGAGGCATGAGCGCGCTGCAGAAGCTGAAGGCCTACTTCGGGATGGTGCCCGCAGAAGAGGACCAGTACTACGAAGAGGACTACCGGCGCGACGACCGGTCGGCGGACTACGACGGGTACGAACAGCCGCGGTCCCGGGGACGGTACCGCGACGAGGTGGACCCGTACGAGGAGCCGGTCGCACCCGCTCGGTCACGTTCCGTAATGGCTCGGGAGCGGTCCGAACCGCAGGTGCACGGCGCGCTCGCCGTCGACCGCGAGCCGGAGCCGGTCGCCAGGCTCCGGCCGGTGCAGGAGGCCCGCAGCGCCTACCGGGACGCCCTCAGCCGCATCATCACGGTGCACCCGTCGAGCTACACCGAAGCCCGCACGATCGGCGAGCACTTCCGTGAGGGCAACCCGGTCATCATCAATCTCACCGAGCTGGAGAACTCGGACGCGAAGCGGATCGTCGACTTCGCGGCGGGGCTCGCCTTCGCGGTGCGCGGCGCGATGGACAAGGTCACCAACAAGGTGTTCCTTCTCTCACCGCCGGACATCGACGTGACCGCGGAAGACCGTCGGCGGATTGCCGAGGGCGGATTGTTCCTGCGCGGCTGAAGTCGGATGAACCGCTGAGCGCAAGCAGACGTGATTTTGTCGACTCATCTCCGCGTCGACGCCCTTAGCTGCGTGTTCTGTCGGCCCTCCCGGCTACAGTGGTGAACGTGGAAGCTGTGTGGCTGGTCCTGTGGTACGTGCTGTTCGCGTTCTGGTTGTTGCTGACGGCGCGTATCGTGATCGAGCTCGTGCGCACCTTTGCGCGCGAGTGGCGTCCCGCCGGAGGGGTTGCGGTCACGCTCGAGACCATCTACACAGTGACCGACCCGCCGGTTCGCCTGTTCCGCCGCATCATCCCGATGGTGCGGATCGGCGGCGTCGGGCTGGACTTATCGATTATGGTGCTGCTGTTGGTTGTGTTCTTCGCGATGCAACTGGCGAATCCCAGGTAGTCGGGGAGACTTGGGTGACCCTGCAGGCCATGGAGTGCGTGAGGTGATCTGATGTCGTTGACCCCCGCTGACGTGCATAACGTCGCGTTCAGCAAGCCGCCCATCGGCAAGAGGGGCTACAACGAGGACGAGGTGGACGCGTTCCTCGACCTGGTGGAAACCGAGCTTGCCCGGTTGATCGAGGACAACAACGAGCTGCGGCAGCAGGTGGAGCAGCTCGACGCCGAGCTCGAGTCCACTCGGGGCGAGCTCGAGAACGCCAAGGTGAACGCGGTCAGCGGGCCGCCGCCCGTGCGTGACGAGCCGTCGCGCCGGCTGGCCCCGGTGCCGCCGCCGACCTCGCCGCTGGAGCAGACCCAGGCACACGGCATGGTCGGCGACAACGGCGAGCCGAACGTGCAGGCGGCCAAGGTCCTCGGGCTGGCACAGGAAATGGCCGACCGGCTCACCGCCGAGGCCAAGACCGAGTCGGACGGGATGCTGGCCGAGGCCAGGACGAAGTCCGAGCAGCTGCTCTCGGACGCGCGGGCGAAGTCGGACTCGATGGTGAACGAGGCGCGGACCCGTGCCGAGACGATGCTGAACGACGCGCGCACGCGCGCCGAGACGCTGGAGCGCCAGGCGCGCGACAAGGCGACCACGATGGAACGCGAGTCGCAGCGCAAGTACACCGAGGTGATGAACAACCTCAACGCCGAAAAGGGCGCGCTGGGCAAGAAGATCGAGGAGCTCCGCACGATCGAGCGGGAGTACCGCACGCGGCTGCGCGGGTTCCTCGAGTCCCAGCTCCGGGAGCTCGACGACCGCGGTTCCGCCGCACCGGCGTCGGCCTCCTCGAACTCGTCCCAGGGAGCGGGAGCTTCCGGCGGCGGACAGGGTTACTCGTTCGGCCCGCGGGCTGAAGCGGGCTGACCGAGGGGGTAGGGGTGAGGTGTGTTCGCGGAACACGCTCACCCAAGCCCTCGGTCAGGTGTCTTTTGGGGGTCGAACCCCCAAACCCCCGCCAGGGGGCAAGCCCCCTGGACCCCCGGTGGTGGTCGCTTCGGGTGCGAGCCTCCGGATCTCCGGTGGTGTCGCCTGGCGAGTAGGGGGTGGGGGCTGCCTTGGTTGGTTGTTCGTAGTGTGATCGGCCCGTGGGTATCGGAACGCGTCCGGTGCCTGCGGGCCGTTGCTGCGTAGTGCTGCTTGTGGCATCTGTTACGTGTCGTGGGCGGGTCGTGACCAGGGTGGGTGGCGGGTCGTGCTGTAATTCAGCGTGCTTTACATCGTCCTGGTTCTCGTCCTGGCGGCCCTGGGCCTGCTCGTCGCGGCACTCATCACCGCCACCTCGCTCTGGGCCTGGATCTCCATCGGGCTTTCGGTCCTCGCCGGGCTGTTGCTCGTCCTGGACTGGCTGCGCAGGCGGCGCCGCGCGGCGGCCGCCGGAGCGGAGCCCGCCGAGACGGCCGAGTCCGCTGAGGACAGTGAAGACAGCGAAGACGCCGAGCCCGCAACGGAAACCGGCGAGACGTCGGAAGAGAAGGACGTCGAGCAGACCACCCTGCTCCCCAAGGCCGGTGAACTCGGCGACCCGGGTGACACACCCGAGCCCGATGTCTCCGAAGACGCCTCCGACGCCGAGAAAACCTCGACGATCGCGGCCGCTCCCGCGGTGCGGGACGGCGACCCGCCCGAGGAACAGACTTCGGCCGACGACCTCGCCGTCGTCTCGGAACTCGAAGACGAGGTGGTCGTCGTCGACGAACACCCGCGGTATCACCTGACCGACTGCGGCTGGCTCGCCGGGCGCGACACCATCCCGATCGCCGTCGGCGAGGCACGCCAGCTCGGCTTCACCCCGTGCGGCCGCTGCACCCCGGACACCTCGTTGGCGGCCGCGCACCGCTGAGGCGCCGGAAACCCTTCAGGAAAGCCGGATTCCCAGGCGATCCCGCAATCCCGTCGCGCCCGCGTCGGTCACCCGCAGGGCGCGGTGTGCCTTCCCACGTTCGCGAACCCAGCCGAGTGCGGCGAACCGGGCCGCCACCGCCGCGCCGAGCCCGCCCGCGAGGTGATGCCGTTGTTCGCTCCAGTCCAGGCAGAAGCGCAGCAGCGGCCGTCGCTGGGCGGCGACTGCGTCGAGATCCACGCCCAGATCTCCGAACACGTGCGTGGCGCGGGGGCCCAGCGCGTACGGATGTTTCTTGAGCTGTGCGGAGATCTGGTCGCCTTCGCGGCGCCGGGTGCTGGGCTCGCCGTCGAGCGTCACCAGTGCGTCCCGCTCCAGCAACGCCGCCGTGACCGCGACACCGAGCCGACCGGCGAGATGGTCGTAGCACGTTCTGGCCGCACGTAAGGCCTGCGCGCGTGTCCCTTCTCGCAGCGAGGTCACCGGCTGCGTGGGGGAGAGCCGCGCCAAGGTCTCCAGCACGTCCGCCGTGTCCGGGCCGGCCAGCCGGTAGAAGCGGTGCCGTCCGGATTTCTCCGCGATCACCAGCCCGGCCTCGCGCAGTTTCGCCAGGTGCGCGCTGACACCCTGCGCGGAGAGCCGGGCCTCGGCGGCCAGCACCGACGCGGCCAGCGCCCGGCCGTCGCTCAGCGCCATCAGCACCCGGACTCGCGCGGGGTCGGCGAACAACGCCGCCGTGCGCGCGATATCGGCGTCACCTTCCATGCCTCCAGCATGCCGCGCGGACACTTCCACCGCGATGGAAGTATCGCGGGTGTCCACTAGGGACATGATCACCCACGCGGTCCGCTCGAAAACCCCGGTGCTGCTCGCCATGTGCGCGGGGATGTTCCTTGTCCAGCTCGACGTCACCGTCGTCAATGTCGCCTTGCCGACCATCGGCACCGAACTGCGGGCCGGGCTCGGTGCGCAGCAATGGGTCGTCGACGGGTACTCCGTCGTTCTGGCGGCGTTACTGCTCACCGGCGGCACGCTCGGCGATGTCTTCGGCCACCGCCGGATCGTCCACATCGGACTGACGATCTTCGGTGCGGCGTCGGCGTTGTGCGCGCTCGCGGGCTCGGTGCCGTGGCTGGTCCTGGCCAGGGCCGGACAGGGGCTGGGCGCGGCGCTGCTGCTGCCCGGCACCCTCGCCGTCATCACCGGCGCCTATCCGGAACGTCGTGAGCGGGCGCGTGCTCTCGGTGCCTGGGCGGGAATCTCCGCGGTGGCGCTGGCGGCGGGCCCGCTGCTCGGCGGGTTCGTGGTCGCGGCGGGGGGCTGGCGGCCGGTGTTCTGGCTCAACGTCCCGGTGGTGGTGCTCGCGATCCTTGCCACACAACGGTTCGTGCCGCCACACGTGCCGGCGGCCCGGCGCCGGGTCGACGTCGCGGGCGCGCTGACCGCGGCACTGGCTCTGGGATCGGGGGTCTTCGCGGTCATCGACGCGAACGCGATGGCGGCGGTGCTCGCGGTCGTGGCCGCGGTGGCGTTCGTGGTGATCGAACACCGCGCCGCCGACCCGATGCTGCCGCTGAACCTGCTGCGGTCGCGCGCCACCGCGGGCGCGAACCTGATCGCCATGGCCATGAATTTCGTCGGCCTCGGCAGCATTCTCGTGCTGACGCTGTACCTTCAGCGCGTGCTCGGCGCGGATTCCCTTGTCGCGGCACTGGAAGTCTTCCCGATGTTCCTGCCGCTGTCGGCGCTGGGCCCGTTGTCCGGCAGGCTGGCCGCGCGGTTCGGCCCGCGGCCGCTGATGCTTTCCGGCCTGGCGCTGGGTGCGCTGAGCCTGCTCAACCTGCTCCGGATCGGGCCGGACAGCGGGTATCCGGCCCTGCTGCCGACGATGCTCGGCCTCGGCGTCGGGATGGGCCTGCTGACCCCGGCCGTGGTCACCGCCGCCGTGGCCGGGATCCCAGCCGAGCGAGCAGGGATCGCCAGCGGCGTCAACAACACTGCCCGGCAGGCGGCCGGTGCGCTCGGCGTCGCGGTTTTCGGTGCGGTGGCAGGAGAACCCGCGCACCGGGACGCCTTCCTGGCAGGCCTGCACACCGTCGGCCTCGCTGCCGCGGTGCTGTGGGTGGCCGCGATCGCGGTCACGCTGGTGACGATCCCTGTCCGGTGAGTTCGGCAAGCAGCGCTTCGAGGCCTTCGCGTTGGCGGTCCGCGTCCGGCGGGAGACCCGCGAGCGCTGCTTCCACCGCTTCCCGTGCTTCCGCCGTGCGGCCGAGGTCGGTGAGCAGCCGTCCGCGGAGCGCGTCGGCGAACGCGGCCTCGGTCGTCGCGCCGACGCCCCGCAGCAACTCGGCGGCCGTGGCCGCCCGCTCCAGCGCGTCGTCCGGACGGTCGCAGTTCGCCAGCAGGCGAGCGCCGTTGTAGCCGACCATCGCGCGCTCCCACCGGACGATCGGCTCGTCGCCGTCGAGCGTGTCGGCGCACTTTTCCGCCGCCGCCAAGGCTTCGAGCGCCTTGTCCGGTTCTCCGGCCCACAGCCACGACAGCGTCGCGCAGCGGAGATTGCGTACGGAGTCGAGGGGGAGTTCGGCGGTGCGGAAGTACTCCGCGGCGCGGACGTAGTGCTCGGCCGCTTCGGCGTCGTGGTCGAGTTCGTCGAGGATGTCCGCGGCGGTCTCGGCCGCCTGCCCGGCCGCGGGCGGATGCTCGGCGGCGTCGAAGTGCTCGATCACCGGCTCCAGCAGGGCACATGCCTGCTCCCGCTGACCGAGCGCGCGGTACGCCCCGGCGAGCAGGTAACGGGCCCGCGCCAGCTCGCTTTCGTCGCCGACGCGCTCCAGGACGTCGATCGCGTCCTCCGCCGCGTCCGCGACCTCCTCCGGACGGTCGAGCCGATCGCTCGCGGCCGCGAGCTCGACCCGGGCGTGGGCGGCGCCGGTGCTGTCCCCGGCCGCGGTCAGGTCGGCGACCGCGTCGCGGTAGTGCTGTACCGCGTCGGCGGGGCGGTCGAGGTCGAGAGCGAGCCTGCCGAGGGTGAACCGCGCCTGGGCACGCAGTTCCGGGTCGGTGGCGGCCTCGGCGTTCGCCGCCGCGGTGTAGGCGTAGCCCAGTTCGCCGAGTGCCGCGCTCATCCGTGCCGCCGCGATCGTCGCCCTCGCCGCGTGGTTGGGGGAGCGGGCCTCGGTGAACACCGCCGCCCCGTGCTCCGCCAGTTCCCTTGCCGCACCAAGATTTTCCGGGCCGCTCCGTGCGACCAGGTCGGCACGCTGCAGCAGGATCCGTCCGGTCAGTTCGGCGGATCCCGACGCGGCGACGGCGTCCTCGGCCCGGCCGAGCACGTCGAGCGCGGCGTCGGCATCGCCGGAAGCGAGCTGCCCCAAGGACAACCGCAGCAGCGCGCGGACGTACTGGTCCTGATCGCCCAGCGTGGCGAGTGCCGACACAGCGGTGTCGAGTGTGGACAGACCCGAATCGCTGTCACCGGACCGGCACCGGGCGAGCGCGGCCTTGCTCGACGCGGCATGCCGGGCGATCTCGTCGCCCGCCTCGGCGAACAGCTCGGCCGCGCGAGTCCAGTCGCGTTCGGCCGCTTCGACGTCCTCGCCCACGATCGCGGCGGCGGCCCCGGCGATTCGTCTGGCCAGCAGCTCTCCGGTGGGTTCCGGGCACACCTCGTCGAACCTCGCCCACGCGGCAGCGGCGGCGATGTCGTCGTCGAGCAGGTACCGCTCCTCGGCGAGATCCGCCAGCGCCGCCGGAGTGTCCGGATAGGACGGTTCCGCGAGCACCGGCTCCGATGTCGCAGCCGGACGGGACACCGGCCCGGACAGCGGAAGGTGTTCGACGAGCGGTTCGGCGGCGAGGACCGAGCGGATCCGGTCGCCCTGTTCGCTCGTCCCGTTGCGGGCGTCGAAGCGGGTCGCGATCGCCAGCGCGCGTTCGGAAAGTTCGGCGTGCAAGGCTTTGACGGAGATCTCCCCGCCGGGCCGTTTCACTTTCGCGTCGCCGTGCCCGGACTCCGCCACCCGCCGCAGGGTCAGCGCCGCCGTCGCGGAGAACTCCATCTCGGTGTACGGGCTGGGCGCCTCGGCGAGCCAGCCGAGGTGCCGCTCGAGCAGTTCCAGCCCCCGCGCGTGGTTGCCGGTGAGTGCGCAGAATTCGAGGTGGTCGCTCACGTCGCCGAGCTGGGTGCGGTCGTGCCGGATCGCGCGGTAGGCCTGCCGATGTGCCCGCGCCGCCTCCGCCATCCGTCCAGTGTGGACATACGGGAGCAGCAGCGAGGTCAGGACGGTGTGCGGCTGCTCGACACAGGTGAAGACGCCGCCGAGCACCGGTTCGGCGATCGCGATGGCTTCCTCGAAGCGGCCGTACCGGCTCAGGTGCCAGACCTTCGCGCTGGGTTCGCAGCCGACGCAGTCCGACATCTCGCCGCGCGGCGACGCCGTCCATAGCCGGTACTGTTCGGCGGCCGTTTCGTGCTCGCCGACGTGCCGGGCGACCAGTTCCCGGTGCTGGTGCACGGGGTTCATCGTGTGCCCGGCGACACGGTACCGGCGTTCCATGTCGTCGAGGACGGCGTACGTGCGATCCAGCGGCATCTCGGGAAACCGCGTCATCGAGCTGACAAGGAACTTGAAGGCCCAGTAGAGGTGATCGTCCCAGCGCGGATCGGCCTCGCCGCGGTCGTACACCGCGAGGCACCACGAAAACGGCACGAACGCCTTGGCGGGCTCGCCGCCCTGCTGATAGGCGCTGATGACGAAGATCCGGGCGGCGTACCGAAGTTCCGGCGAGCCTTCGGCGTCGGCGGTCCTGAGCACGCTTTCCAGCGCGGTGATCTGGCCCTTCCCACGCGGCAACCGCTGCGACGCCCACAGCTTTTCCCACAGGGCTTCGTCGGTCGCGGCCATCAGCGCTCCTGTGCGGGGACGGCGTGCTCGAGCAGGCCGAGGAACGAACGGTTCAGCAGCGCGGAGTCCGCGGGCCGGATCGGGTGATGACCCAGCAGCAGGGCCTGGCCGTAGAGCGATTCGACGGCCAGTGCGGTGAGTTCCGCGTCCTGGAGCCGGGAAACCCGCTGTACCAAGGGATTCCGGTAGTTGAGCACGAGTTGCGGGCGGTCCTGTTCCGGCTTCTCGAAGGCCGAGAGCACCCCGGCCCACAGATCGTCCACTTTGTCCTTGGTCGCGCGCAGCTCGCCGGCGAACGCGGCGGCGCGGTCGACGAGATAGAGCACCGGTAGCGTCACGGGCTCGAACTCGCGCAGCACGACCTCGCAGCCGAGCCGGTCGACGGACCGTTGTGCCGCCGCGACGAACGGCCGGGTGGCGAGTGCGGCGGCGGTGTCCAGTTCGGCGAAGGCCGTGGTGATGTCGCTCGGGTCGAGCCGTTCGACGAGCAGGCCGGGTTCCAGCACACGCATGCGTTCGACGAGTTCGCTGTCGTAGGTGTACCCGCCGTTGATCACCGGGACGTCCTGCGCGGCCGCGACACCGGCCAGCTGGCTGAACTCCTCGGTGGTCGCGCAGTAGCGGAGAACCCCGTACCGGGCACGGAAATCGGCGAGGGTCATGCGGCCGGCGTTGGTTTCCAGCGGCCACCACTCGTCGACCAGCCGCAGCATCTCGTCGTCGTGCAGTGCCAGCGCCTTGACGCCGAGGTGGTGGACGCCGAGGAACCGGTTGAGCCGCTCGGGATGGGTACCTGCCAGACCGACGAGCCAGCCGCGCAACCGGTCGCCGAGTGCTTCGCGGGTGGCGGCGAGCTGCTCGTCGTCGTACAGCGCTTCCCGGCTCGCCGTCGGCCGCAGCTCGCCGGTGTCCACGACGCAGCGGGCGAAGAACGCCCAGTCCGGCAGCAGGCCCGGCGCGTTCTCCGCGAGCAGCATCCGCTTGAGGTACACGCGGTGTCCCGCGTGCTCGGCGGGGTTCGCGGGGAACGGCAGCACATAGGCGACACCGGTTAGCCCGGCCTCGGGGACGTCGAGCTCGACGACGTCGAACGGGGTGAAGCCGAAGGTTTCCTGGGCGTAGCCGACGAGGTCCGCGGCGCGGTGCCCGGCTGCCCGGTCGTCGGCCCGCCACGGGGTGCCCGCGCCGCTGATCGCCTTGCCGTTCACGGTGATCTCGAACGGCAGCATCGAGCCGTACAGCGCCGCGAGGCCGGTGACCGTCTCCGGGACGAACCACTGCTCCGCGCCGGGGCGCGCGGTGAGGGTGACCGTGGTGCCCGCCGTTTCCCGCTCACCGGGACCGATGGCGTAGGTGCCGTCCGCGTGGCCGGTCCACGTCACCGCCGGGCCGCCGTGCGCGGAGCGGGTGACGACGCGGGCCTCGTCGGCGACCAGGAAAGCGGACAGCAGCCCGATGCCGAACTGGCCGAGGAACTCGTGCCTTCCGTAGCCGAGTTCGTCCCGTTTGGAGCTCCGGCCGATGGTCGCGAGCAGTTCGTGCACCTGTGCCTCGGAAAGGCCGATTCCCGTGTCGGTGATCCGGAGCGTCCCACCGTCGACCTCGATCGCGATGCCGGCGGGTGCCGTGGGATCGGCCGAGCGCCGCGCGGTCACGGCGTCGACGGCGTTCTGGAGCAGCTCCCGGACGTAGACCCGCGGGCTCGAATAGAGGTGCTGGCTCAGCAGGTCGACGACACCGCGAAGATCTACCTGAAAACTACGGCTCACCGTGAATGTTCCCCCATGGCGTTGCGACGTCGGCTCAACACGGCCTCAGCACGCCTGAGACGGAGCACGTCAGCCGCCATCGTATCGAGAACGAGCCGTTCTGCGTCACCGACTTTCGGTACGCGGCACCGTCCGGCGCCGCTTCGCCGGGACATCCACAGTGGAAGTGTCACGTTCGATCCCTTGTGGACAGTCTATTGCGGACTTACGGCACTCAGCCGCAGGGGGACAGTGGCGAGATCTGCGGGAGGTGCCGCTGCCACTGGTCCGGCGTCAGGACGTTGCGGGTGGCGGCGCAGACACGCTGGATGACGTGGTCCACGTCCAGGTCCCACAGCAGGACGACGCCGTCGTTCCCGCCGGTGGCGAGCGAGCCGTCCGCCGGGTTGAAGCGGACCGCGTTCCCGAGCTTGGCCGCGACCGTGAGCTGTCCCAGCGACTCCGGACGCGCCGGATCTGCCATGTTCCACAGTCGCAGTGTTTCGGCGCCCGCCGTGGCGAGCCGGGCGCCGTCGTGGTCGAACACCGTGGCCATCGGCGCGCTGGTGTAGCCGGTGATCGGGCCGCCGAGCGGCCGCGGGTGCGCCGGGTCGGTCACGTTCCACAGCCGCACGGTCTGGTCGTCGCCCCCGGTCACCAGGGTGGTCCCGTTCGGGCTGAACGCGATCGACCGGACGGTGGCGGTGTGCGCGGCGAGCGGCTCGCCCAGCGGGACGGGCCTGGCGGGATCGGTGATGTCCCACAGCCGCACGGTGTTCGCGACGCTGCTGGTCGCGAGGGTCTTCCCGTCCGGGCTGAACACCGTCGAGCTGACATAGGCGGGGTGACCCGGCAGCAGTGGCCCGACCGGCCGGGGGCGGGCCGGGTCGGTGATGTCCCAGAGCCGGATGGTCTGGTCGTTCTCGCCGCCGGTGGCGAGCAGGCGGCCGTCGGGGCTGAACACCGCCATGTTGCCGTACCGCGTGGTCATGGTGAGCGGTTCGCCGAGCGGCCGCGGGTGCGCCAGGTCGGTCACGTCCCACAGCCGCACGGTCTGGTCGTCGCCGGCGGTCGCGAGGATCTTCCCGTCCGGGCTGAACCTCGCCGAGTTGACCGTGGCGGTGTGCCCGGTCAGCGGCGGCCCGGCGGGAACGGGGCGGGCCGTCCCCGTGACGGTCCAGAGCCGGACCGTCCGGTCGGCCGATCCGGTGACCAGCGCTCGCCCGTCCGGGCGATACCCGGCCGCGGTCACCCCGGCGGAGTGCCCGGCGAGCATCCCCGCCGGCAGCGACCACAGCCGCGTCACGCCGTCCTCGCTGCCGACGGCGAGCGACCGGCCGCCGGGGGCGAAGGCGAGCGTGAACCCGCCGTGGTCCTGGGAGAACGGCTTGCCTATCGGGAGGGCGTTCGCCGGATCGGTGACGTTCCAGAGGCGGGTGTCGCCGCCGGTCGAGGCGAGCGTGCGGCCGTCCGGGCTGAACGCCGCCTGCCAGATCGCGGCGGTGTGCCCGGTGAGCGGCCTGCCGAGCGGCGTCACGTGCGCGGGATCGGCGACGTTCCAGAGCCGGAGCGTCTTGTCGTCGCTGCCCGTGGCGAGGGTGTGGCCGTCCGGGCTGAAGACGACCCAGTGGACGGTGTCCTCGTGACCGGCCAGCGGCGGGCCGGCCGGGACGGGACGGAGACGGTCGCTGACGTCCCAGAGCCGCACGGTGCGGTCGTTGCCCGCGGACGCGAGCGTGCGGCCGTCGGGGCTGAACGCGACCGTGCGCACGTGATCCCCGTGCCCGCTCAACGGGGAGCCGAGCGGAGTGGGCCGGGCGGGATCGGTGATGTCCCAGAGCTGGACGGTGTGGTCGTCCTCCGCGGTCGCGAGGGTCTTTCCGTCCGGGCTGAGCGCCACGCAGTAGATCGTGCCGCCGCTCGACGTCGCCCGGCCGGCCGGTACCGGGTGGGCCGGGTCGGTCACGTTCCACAGCCGGAGGGTGTGGTCGTCGCCCGCGGTCACGAGCGTCCGGCCGTCCGCGGTGAAGATCGCGGAGGTGACCCAGCTGGTGTGCCCGGTGATCGGCTGCCCGAGCGGTTTCGGATCGGTGGGATCGCGCAGGTCCCAGAGCCGGACCGCGCCGTCGTAGCCCGCGGTGGCGAGCAGCGTGCCGTCCGGGCTGAAGGAGGTCTGGTACACCGAGCCGCGGTGGCCCGGCAGGGGAGTGGCGAGAGGGATCTGCTGGGTGGACAGCAGTTTCGCGGTGACGGACTGGTCGTCGGGACGCAGCCGGTGGGCTACCAGCGCCAGCTGCGCGGACAGCGAAGGGTCGGTGTCGGCGACCCGGTCGGCCTCGGCCACGAGCTGCCCGAACTCCGCGTCGTCCCGCTGCCGCAGCGCCACGACCGCGGTCGAGGCGGCGATCAGGGCGAACACCGCCACCAGTGCGACGGCGGCCCGGCGGGTCCAGCTGCTGCGCCGCCGCTGCCGCACCGACATCGCCAGGAACTCCCGCGCGGCCGCGGTCACGTGGGCGGGATGGGTGGACGCGGCCTGCCGCGCCGCTTCCAGGCGCGCGCCGCGATAGAGCAGGGAAGCGTCGCGGCCGTGGTCCTGCCAGGCCGCCGCGTCCTCGTCGAGGCGCTGCCGCACCAGGTTTCCGGTCCGGTCCTGGTCGAGCCAGGCACGCAGCCGCGGCCACGCGTACAGCAACGTCTCGTGGCTGATCTCGGCGGAATCGACGTCCAGCGTCACGAGCCGGGCCGCGGCGAGCACCTCCAGGGCCTCCTCCGCGACGGCGGGATCGTCCGTCGCCTCGACGAGTTCCTCGCGGGTGGACCGCCGCCGGGTGTCGCGCATGTCGTCCCCGACCCGCACCAGCCGCAGCAGCATCGAGTGCGTGATCCGCTGGGCCTCGGGGGAGAGCCGGGCCCAGGCCCGCTCGGCGGTCGCCGCCACCGCGCCGTGGATGCCGCCCGCGGCCCGATAGCCGGTGATGGTCATCCTGCTGGTCTGGCGTCGCTGCCACGTTGCGAGCAGCGCGTGGGACAGCAGCGGCAGCGCGCCCGCGTCGTAGGCGCCGTGCGCCGGCCCGCTGCGGCTGGCGCCGATGTCGCGCAGCAGCAGTTCCACCAGCCCGGGTTCCAGGCTCAGGCCGACGGACTTCGCCGGGCCGGTGACCGCGTCCCGCAGTTCCGTCACGGTCATCGCGCCGAGGGTGGACTGCCGCTCCTGCAAGGCTTCCGAGAGTTCCGTGAAGTCGAGGCAAGGACCGTAGAAGTCGGCGCGCAGGCCCAGGACCACCAGGGCGGGGGCCGGGTCGCCCGCGTCGCCGGGGGTGCAGGCCGCGTGCAGGACTGCGATGAAGGCGCGGCGTTGTTCCTCGTCGGCGCACAGCGTGAAGGCTTCTTCGAACTGGTCCACCACGAGCACCAGCCGCGCCGGGGTGCCCGCCTCCTCCGCGAGGTGCGCGGCGACGGCGCTCCGGACCCGTCCGGCGAACCGGGCGTCGTCCGGCGGGGCGTCCACGACGTCGGCCAGGCCGGGAATCCGGGTGATCAGCTCCTTCACCGGATGGTCGCGAGGCGTCAGCACCATCGAGGGCCAGTCCCCGGAGCCGTCCACCGGGAGGGCCCCGTCGGCCAGCGCCGGCAGCAGTCCCGCCCGCAGCAGCGAGGACTTCCCCGCCCCGGAAGCGCCGACCAGCATGACGATCCCGCCGGTCTCGACCGCGCCGGCCAGCCGTTTCAGCAGCGCTGTCGTGCTGCGGGACCGGCCGAAGAACCAGCCGGCGTCCTGCCGGGTGAACGAGGACAGGCCCGGATAGGGGCAGACACCGGCGCCGGTGTCCTGCGGGCTCTCCCCGGCGCCGTCCGGTGCCCCGTCGGCGTCGTCCACCGGCGCCGCGAGCGCCCGCTCCCACAGCCGCCGCCAGGCCTTCAGGTCGTAGAGACCCTCCAGGCTCGGGGACGGCCGGGTCTTGCGGGCCTGTCCGATGAGGACATCGAGAACGGCGGCCAGCACGGCGAACCGCGCCGGGACGTTGCGGCCGCGCCGCCAGTCACTGACCCGCTGGGGCGTGGCGCGCAGCGGCTGCCCCCGCTTGTCGACGAGGTTCTGCCGGTTCACCGACTCCGCCACCCGCTTCAGCGGCGGGTCGCCGGCTTCGGCGTAGAGCAGTGCGAAACGTTCCGCGAAGACTCCTCGCGGGCCCAATACCGGACCGGGCGTACGCATACATCGGTACCTTCCTCCCCCAGGTACCACCGGTGCGTGTTCGCACCGGCACCTCGTCTCCCGCCGCCCCGGCGGCTTCCGGCGTGGACAAGGAAGCCGAGGTTATCAGCGCGGGGCGGGCGGTGTCCGCCGGTTCACGGAGCCGCCGGGACGGGGGATTCGGCGGCGCGCCGCTGGGGCAGGTGGGCGAGGACGAGGCCGATCGCGGCGATGACGGTGTTCTGGAACGCGGGCTGGATGCCGTTCCACTTGCTGCTCTGCCACATCTGGAACCATTCGCCGCCGATCACGATGAAGCCGCAGGTGAACAGCACGACCTGCATGAGCCAGCCGAGCCGGGAGAGCCGCCGCGCGGTGTCCGTGGTGCTCTTCCGCAGCCAGGCGACGAACCCGGCGGCGAGGACCAGCGCGGTCAGCGTCTCCCAGGCGATGATCGCGACGTAGCCGGTGGTGGCCAGGCCGGGGCTGGTGATCGCGCGCCACATCGCGTGCGGCGACCGGAATGTGGTGTCCATGGCGAACACGTGCTGCACGAATGCTTTGTTCGTGTCGAAGTCGGTGATGTTCCCGAAAGCCACGAGCCCGATGTAGAGCGCCGTTATCCCGGTGAATGCGGTGAGCAGGGTGCGCAGGCTGGAGAGGCCGCGAAGGAGAGACATGCCCGGACCTTACTGGAATTCGGGCAGGCGGGGAAAGCCGCCGGGACGCTGTTTTCTGTCGATTGAGCGAAATGGGTGACGGGTGCGGCGGGCCCGCCGCGGCCGGCCAGTGTCCCGACGTGTCCGTTCTCCGGACCGGAAAATCGGATCATGTCGTTGACCAGCGGATCTGTGCAGCCTGCGGTGGTGGCGTCACGGTGTGTGGCGTCGTGGATGGCAAGCTTGATCCTGGCGCGTCCCGTGGTGCTACGAATGTAGCTTGACGTCGCGCGGGGAGCCGGTCGAAACTGGATTCGAGAAGACCGCCGGTTCGGCGAGCCCCGGCTTCGCCGAAGTACCGCTGAATGGAATGGCGACCGTTTCCGGAATGCGCGTGGAAATGCGGGAACGGGCGGATCCGCCGACGCGGCGGTGGTGGGCACGAAATGTCGAGGGGGCATTTCGTGCCCCTTCTCGTCCCCGGCGGGCGACCGCGTCGCCGGGTCGGCGCAAAGGCGGTTGCGTCCCCGGGTTAACCTGGACACAGCAGGCGTCGATCCGGCCATCACCGGGGAGCCTCCGGAAGAACAGGGCGCCACGCGTCCCCAGTAGAACCGGACGGGTGCGGCCCGTGACAGCCGTCGAACGAGTGGCCCGGGAGCGTGTGCCGGGCAAGCGGGGTGGTACCGCGGAACGCGCCGGAACCGGTGGCGTCTCGTCCCCGTGTGGGCGACCGGTCCGTGCCGGTGGTCCGTACGCGAGCGACGAGCCCCGAGGAGCATCGGATGTACCCCCAGGCCCAGCTGGACGGTGAGCAAGGCGTCCCGTCCCAGCCGTCCTTCCCGGCGCTGGAGAAGCAGGTCCTCGCCTACTGGGAGACCGACCGGACGTTCCAGGCCTCGATCGATGCCCGCGAGGCGGGGGAGAACGGCAACAACGAGTACGTCTTCTACGACGGCCCGCCCTTCGCCAACGGCCTGCCGCACTACGGCCACCTGCTCACCGGGTACGTCAAGGACCTCGTCCCGCGCTACCAGACGATGAAGGGCAAGCGGGTCGACCGCCGCTTCGGCTGGGACACCCACGGCCTGCCCGCCGAACTCGAGGCGATGCGCCAGCTCGGGATCACGGAGAAGTCCGAGATCGAGGAGATGGGGATCGCGAAGTTCAACGAGGCTTCGCGAGCCTCCGTGCTGCGCTACACCGACGAGTGGCGGGACTACGTGACCCGGCAGGCCCGCTGGGTCGACTTCGACAACGACTACAAGACGCTCGACCTGTCCTACATGGAGTCGGTCCTCTGGGCGTTCAAGCAGCTGTGGGACAAGGGACTCGTCTACCAGGGCTACCGCGTCCTGCCGTACTGCTGGCGCGACGAGACGCCGCTGTCCAACCACGAGCTGCGGATGGACGACGACGTCTACGCCAGCCGCCAGGACCCGGCCGTCACGGTCGGGTTCCGGTTGGAGGGCAACGACAGCGACCTCGACGGCACGTACCTGCTGATCTGGACCACGACCCCGTGGACGCTGCCCTCGAACCTCGCGACCGCGGTGCATCCCGAGGTCCGGTACGTCGTCGTCGAGAGCGAGAACTTCCCGGGCAAGCGTTTCCTGCTCGCCGAGGCCCGTGTCGCCGCGTACGCCCGTGAACTCGGCGAAGAGCCGACGGTCGTCGCGCACTACAGCGGCGCCGAGCTGCTCGGAACCCGATACGCGCCGCCGTTCCCGTACTTCACCGGGCACGAGAACGCGCACCGCGTCCTCTCGGCCGACTACGTCACCACCGAGGACGGCACCGGTGTCGTGCACATCGCGCCCGCCTACGGTGAAGAGGACAAGGTCGTCACCGACGCCGCCGGGATCGTCCCGGTCACACCGGTCGACGCGCGGGGCAAGTTCGACGCCACCGTGCCGGACTACCAGGGCCAGCAGGTGTTCGACGCGAACGCGAACATCGTGCGGGACCTCAGGAACGGCACCGGATCGGCGGCGGAGCAGGGCGCGCTGCTGCTGCGGCACGAGACCTACGAGCACCCGTACCCGCACTGCTGGCGCTGCCGCAACCCGCTGATCTACCGCGCGGTGTCCTCGTGGTTCGTCGCGGTCACCGAGTTCAAGGACCGGATGGTCGAGCTGAACCAGCAGATCACCTGGTACCCGGAGAACGTCAAGGACGGCCAGTTCGGCAAGTGGCTGGAGAACGCGCGCGACTGGTCGATCTCCCGCAACCGGTACTGGGGCTCGCCGATCCCGGTGTGGCAGTCGGACGACCCGGCCTACCCGCGCACCGACGTCTACGGTTCGCTCGACGAACTGGAGCGTGACTTCGGGGTGCGGCTGGACAATCTGCACCGGCCCTACATCGACGAGCTGACCCGGCCCAACCCGGACGACCCGACCGGGAAATCGACGATGCGCCGGATCGAGGACGTGTTCGACGTCTGGTTCGACTCGGGTTCGATGCCGTACGCCCAGGTGCACTACCCGTTCGAGAACGCCGAATGGTTCGAGCACCACTACCCGAGCGACTTCATCGTCGAGTACATCGGCCAGACCCGCGGCTGGTTCTACCTGCTGCACGTGCTGGCCACCGCGCTGTTCGACCGGCCGGCGTTCCGGACGTGCGTCTCGCACGGCATCGTGCTGGGCTCGGACGGGCAGAAGATGTCGAAGTCGCTGCGGAACTACCCGGACGTCAACGAGGTCTTCGAGCGCGACGGCTCGGACGCCATGCGCTGGTACCTCATGGCGAGCCCGATCCTGCGCGGCGGAAACCTCGTCGTCACCGACAAGGGCATCCGCGACGCGGTGCGCCAGGCCGTGCTGCCGCTGTGGAACTCGTACTACTTCCTCGCGCTCTACGCGAACGCCGAGGGCGTGGACGGCCAGTGGCGGACGGATTCGCGGCACATCCTCGACCGGTACGTGCTCGCGAAG
The DNA here is from genome assembly GCF_042739735.1 of Amycolatopsis sp. NPDC059027. Lineage (NCBI taxonomy): Bacteria > Bacillati > Actinomycetota > Actinomycetes > Pseudonocardiales > Pseudonocardiaceae > Amycolatopsis > Amycolatopsis sp. NPDC059027. Next base: position 36,147 of record NZ_JBHYIK010000034.1, read on the forward strand.
ACCCACGAGCTGGTGACCGATGTCGAGCACGCGATGGACACCTACGACGTCGCGGGAGCTTGCGCGCTCCTCCGTGTCTTTCTTGAGGTGCTCACGAACTGGTACGTGCGGCGTTCGCGCGACCGGTTCTGGGCGGGGGAGCGCGACGCGATCGACACCCTGCACACCGTGCTGGAGGTGACCTCGCGCGTCGTGGCGCCGCTGCTGCCGCTGACGTCGGAGGTCGTGTGGCGCGGGCTGACCGGCGGTCGCTCGGTGCACCTGACCGACTGGCCGAACGCGCTCGACCTGCCCGCCGACGCGGCGCTCGTGACGGCGATGGACCGCGTCCGCCAGGTCGCGTCGTCGGCGCTGTCGCTGCGCAAGGCGAACAAGCTGCGCGTGCGGCTTCCGCTGGCGAAGCTGACCGTGGCGGCCGAAGACGTCGAGGCGCTGCGCCCGTTCGCCGACATCCTGCGGGACGAGGTGAACGTCAAGGAGGTCGAGCTGACCACCGACGTCGCCGCGCACGGCGCGTTCGAGGTCGCGGTCAACGCGCGGGCCGCCGGGCCCCGGCTGGGCAAGGACGTCCAGGCGGTGATCAAGGCCGTCAAGGCGGGCGACTGGAGCACGACACCGGAAGGGGCCGTGGTGGCCGCCGGGATCGAACTCGTCGAAGGCGAGTACGAGCGGCGGCTGGTGGCCAAGGGCGGTGGCGCGGCGGCGGAGCTGCCCGGCGGCTCCGGGCTGGTGCTGCTCGACACCGAGGTCACCCCGGATCTGGCCGACGAGGGCGTCGCGCGCGACCTGATCCGCGTCGTCCAGCAGGCTCGCCGCGACGCGGGCCTCGACGTCGCCGACCGGATCACCCTGGTCGTCGACGCGCCGGAGGAGGTTGCGGCGGCGGCGCGGAAGCACGAGGAGTTCGTGGCTTCGGAAACCCTCGCAGTGAGCGTGTCCTACGGCCCGGTGACCGACGGCTCCACCGGCGCGGTGGGCGACGGCGTGAAGGTGACTGTCGCGGTGGCGAAGGCGTAATTCTCCGGCGAAGGCCGGATGATGAAGAAGTCCTCATCTTCGTCTCATCCGGCCTTCGCCGAGGCTCGCGAGGGTCGGGGCATGAGCGAAGCTTGCGAGCGAATCATCGACATCATGCGCCAAAAGGGGTTGGACACTGCCTCGCGGAGCGAGTCGATCGCATGAGCCGAGTTCCTCGTATCGCGGCGTTCGTGGCCGTGTTCGCCCTGCCGATCGGTGCCGGTGTCGCCGCATTCGCGGCGTCCATTCCTGACCCGCCGCGCGTGCCGTCCGTGGTCCGTATCGGCGAGTCCCCGGCTCCAGCGCCGTCGGCCCCGGTCACTCCGGTGCCGGGGCAATTGCCGCCCCCGCCGCCGGTGGACGACGATGACGACGGCCCCGATCACCACGACCACCATCACGACCACGACGACGGCCCCTTCGACGACGGGCCGCTGGACGACATCTGGCCTTTCGATGACTGAACGTGCCGCGCGCGGCAGCCGGATCCCGGCGAGGGTGCGGATCATGGGCTGGTTCGTCCTGCTGATGACGGCCGGGCTCGCCACCGTCGTGCTGCTGGTGTCGGTGTCGGAGTTCGCGGCCGTCGACAACCGCATCAACCGGGCGCTGGAACAGGACGTGAGCGAGTTCCGCACGTTCGCCGCGATCGGGACCGATCAGGGCGGCCGGGCGATCGGGGACCCGTGGGTGCTGTTCGACCGGCACCTGCGTACGCAGTACATCCACGAGGCGGAGGTGCTGCTCGGCGTCGTCGACACCGGGACGCAGCTGGACGCGCTCAAGCAGGTCGACCAGTCGGTGAAGCACGTCCGGATCGACCAGCCGTTGCTGCGTCAGGTGATCGACGCTCCCGGCGGCACCGGCACGATCGCCACCTCGGGCGGGGATCTGCGGTTCCTGCGGGTGGACGTGGTGGCGCCGGGTTCGCCGGGCGGGCACGCGTGGTTCGTCGCCGGGTACTTCGTCGATCACCTGCGCGGGGACGCGGTGAGCACGGTCCGGACGCTGCTGTGGGTGAGCCTGGTCGCGCTGGTGCTCGCCGCCGGGGTTTCGTGGCTGGTGGCGGGGCGGATCCTGGCACCGGTGCGGACCGTGCGCCAGGCCGCGGCGGACCTCACCGAGGACGACCTCACGCACCGCATCCCGGTGCACGGCCGGGACGACATCGCCGCGCTGGCCGAGCAGTTCAACGCGATGCTGGACCGGCTGGAACGCGCGTTCAGCACCCGGCGGCAGTTCCTCGACGACGCCGGGCACGAGCTGCGCACGCCGATCACGATCATCCGCGGGCATCTCGAGGTGATGGGCGACGATCCGGCCGAGCGTGCGGAGGTCGTCCGGCTGTGCACCGACGAACTCGACCGGATGGCCAGGATCGTCGACGACCTGCTGTTGCTCGCGAAGGCCGAGCAGCCGGATTTCCTGCGCCCGGAACGGGTTTCGGTGCCGGAGCTGACGAGCGACATCGACGCGAAGGCCCGCGCGATCGCCGATCGCAGGTGGACGCTGGAATCCGTCGGCGAGGGCGACGCGGTACTCGATCCGCAGCGGGTGACGCAGGCGGTACTGCAACTGGCGCAGAACGCGGTGCAGCAGACGGCGGCGGGGACGCTCATCCGCGTCGGCTCGTCGATCGAGGGCGATACGGTGTCGTTCTGGGTTGCCGACAGCGGCCCAGGGGTACCCGGCGAGCAAGCCGAGCGGATCTTCGAACGGTTCGTCCGCGGCGAAAGCGGCGAGCGGAGCGGGGCCGGTCTCGGGCTGGCCATCGTGAAGGCCATCGCCGAGGCCCACCACGGCCGTGCGTGGTTCCGCTCGGAACCGGGCTCGGGCGCGACATTCGGCGTCGCGCTGCCGGTGGGAGCCGTCGAGGACCAGTCGGAGGTGACGTGATGGGGCGGATCCTGATCGCGGAGGACGAGCAGCGTATCGCTTCCTTCGTCGAAAAGGGGTTGCGTGCCAACGGTTTTACGACCACCGTCGTGGGTGACGGTGACGCCGCCCTCGCCACCGCGATCGTCGGCGGTTTCGATCTGGTGATCCTCGATCTCGGGTTGCCGCTGCGGGACGGGTTCGCGGTGCTGCAGGCGATGCGCGCGGCGAAGATCGAGACACCGGTGATCATCCTGACGGCGCGGGACTCGGTGCGCGACACCGTCGCCGGCCTGGAAGGCGGCGCCGACGACTACATGACCAAGCCGTTCCGGTTCGAGGAACTGCTCGCCAGGGTCCGGCTGCGGCTGAGATCGGGGGAGTCGAAGCCGGAGGCCGGCGTCCTGCGGCACGGTGAGCTGTTGCTGGACCTGCGGACCCGCCGTGCGTCGCTGCCGGAGTCCACTGTGGACCTGACGGCGCGGGAGTTCGCGTTGCTGGAGCTGTTCCTGCGGCATCCGGGCCAGGTGCTGGCGCGGGAGCAGATCCTCTCGCACGTGTGGGGCTACGACTTCGACCCGGGGTCCAATGTGGTCGACGTCTACGTCCGCACCCTGCGCCGCAAACTCGGCCAGTCGCGGATCGAGACCGTGCGCGGCATGGGCTACCGCCTGGTCTGATAGCCGCGCTTCTCGAAGTGGCCAAAGCGCCCCGATGTGGCGTTCGGTGCGTTGAGCGCACCCAATGCCACATTGGGGCGTTCGTCCGATGAGATGAAGAGCCTCTCATCCGGTCTTCACGTGCGGCTCAGCGACCGGCGGAACGCTGGGAAGCATGGACAACCCGACCGCCGTGCTGAAATCCGGAGCGGCGACCGACCGACGCGTTCCGCTCTGGCCGTTCGCCGCCGGATCCGTGCTCGTCACCGCGATCATCCTGATACCGCAAGGAGCCGGGCTCGCCACGCACGGCCGGATCGCGCTCGCGGTGTTCGCGGTCGCGGTGATCGCCTGGGTCTCCGGCAGGCTCGATGACAACTTCGTCGGGCTCGCCGCCGCGACGGTCCTCGCGTTCACCGGGGTGGTCAAGGCGGCCACCGTGTTCGACGCGCTCGGTGGTGAGACGATCTGGCTGCTCGTCGCGGCGTTCGTCCTCGCCGCCGGGCTCGGCGCGACGGGCCTGCCCGCGAAGGCCGCCATGGCACTGGCCGCGAAGGCGCGCACTCCGCGACAGCTCGTCCATCTGGTCACGCTGACCCTGATCGGTACGGCGCTCGCGGTCCCGGCCACTTCGGGACGTGCGGCGCTGGCGTTGCCGGTTTTCGTGGTGCTGGCGAAAGTCCTTGCCGGACAACGGAAACTCGTCCGCGCGTTGGCGTTGCTGTTTCCCGCGGTCATCCTCCTGTCGGCGTCGGCGACGTTGATCGGCGCGGGCGCGCACGTGATCACGAGCGAGTTGCTCGCGGCCGCTACCGGGCAGGGGATCGGCTACGGGCGTTGGCTGCTGCTCGGTCTGCCGTTCGCGGTGGTCGCTTCCCATCTCGCCGCCGAGGTCGTGCTCCTGACGACCACCACGCGCGAGGACCGCCGGATCCGATTGTCGATCCCGCACGAGAAAACCCGCCTCACCGCGGAACAGTGGCGGGCGCTGGCCGTGCTGACACTGGTGATTTCCTTGTGGTGCACGGAATCCTGGCACGGGCTCTCGCCCGCACTCGTCGCGCTGCTCGGCGCTTTGCTGATCACGGCACCGCGCCTCGGCACGATCGGCATGAGCCCCGCGCTCGGTTCCGTTCCGTGGTCGCTGCTGGTGTTCATGGCCACCACGGCCGTGCTCGGTACCGCGCTGGCGACGTCGGGCGCGGCGCGGTGGCTGGCGGGCCTCGTCTTCGGCCAGGGCGGGTCGCCGATGGGGCTGCTGACGGCGGTTGTCGTGCTCAGCGCCGCCGCGCATCTGGTGCTGCAGTCGCGCTCGGCCCGGTCGTCGGTGCTGGTGCCGCTGGTGCTCCCGCTGGCCGCCGCGTCGGGGTTGAACCCGGCGGCGGTGGCGTTCGCGTCGACCGTCGCGGCCGGGTTCTGCCACACCCTGCCCTCGTCGGCGAAGCCGGTCGCCCTCTTCGCCGCCGTACCGGGCGTCCCCGGCTACGGCAAGGCGGATCTCGCGCGGCTTTCGGCCGTGCTCGGACCGCTCGTCGTCCTGCTCGTTCTCGCTTTCGCCGTCTGGGTATGGCCACTGCTCGGTCTCCCACTATCCCGTTAAGACAGTCGCTTGAGGACTGAAAGGACCGCGTCATGAGCACGTTCACCCCCACCCGTTTCCTGGTCGCCCCGAGTGGCTTCAAGGAGTCCCTGTCCGCGGAGGCGGTCGCCGACGCCATCGCGGCGGGAATCCGCAGGGTCGTTCCCGGTGCGCTGGTCGACCTCGTCCCCCTGGTCGACGGCGGCGAGGGATCGGCGCGCACCTTGGCGGTCGCGACGGGCGGTGAACTCGTGCCGGCGATCGTCCGTGGTCCGGTGGGTGATCCGGTCGCCGCGCATTTCGCGATCCTCGGCGGTGCCGGGCCGCGGACCGCGTTCGTCGAGATGGCCGCGGCGGCGGGCCTGCGCCTGGTGCCGCCGGGGCTGCGGGACCCAGGCCGGACGACGACCCACGGCGTCGGCGAGCTGATCGCCGCCGCACTGGACGCCGGGTGCCGGCGGATCCTGGTCGGCTGCGGGGATTCCGGGACCTGTGACGGCGGCGCGGGTGCCCTCCACGTTCTGGGGGCGAGGTTCGTCGACGCGGCGGGCGACCCGGTGCGGCCGGACGGGACGACGCTCGCGGACGTCGTCCAGCTCGATCTGTCCGGATTGGACGTACGTCTGTCCGATGTGGACGTCGTGGTCGCCTGTAATCCGCACAACGTCCTCACCGGAAGCCGCGGTGTGGCAAGGGTTTTCGGTCCGCAGAAGGGTGCGACACCGGAGCGGGTGGACTCGCTGGCCGTGGCCATGGAGCACTGGGCGAAGCTGCTGGAACACCAGGGCGGCGTCGACCTGCGCACGGTCGCGGGCGGCGGAGCGTCGGGCGGTCTCGGTGCCGGACTGGCCGGTGCGCTCGGGGCCCGGCTCGTGCCGCGTTTCGACGTCCTGCTCGACCATACCGGCTTGGACGCCGCGCTCGACGACGCGGATCTGGTGATCACCGCCGAGGGCGCCATCGACGCCCAGTCGTCGTTCGGCAAGGTCCCCGGCGAGGTGGCCCGCCGGGCAAAGCGGCATGGCAAACCGGTCGTCGCGCTCGCCGGCACGATCGGCGCGGGAGCACGGGACACCTACGACACCGGGATCGACGCGTTCGCCGGGATCCTGCCCGCGCCGCTGCCGCTGGCCGAGGCCATCGCCCGGACGGCGGAACTGGTGACCGACGCCACCGAGCGGGCGCTGCGGCTCGTGCTGGTCGGCGCCACGCTGGCGCGCGGCTGATCACGAAAAGGATTCGGGTAGGTCGCTTTCCCACCAGGAATCGTGACCTGTTGGTCAACCATGGGCAGGCTGGGCGATCGTGCGCGGGGGTCGCGCGCAAAGGGGAGGGGTGGAAAGTGGGTCCTGCCAGAAGACGGGGAGTGCTGATCGGCGGCGCGGTCGGGGTGGTCGCGATCGTCACGGCCGCGGTAGTGGTCTTGACCAGTGGGAACGAAGCGCCGGCGAGCGACGCGGCGCCGGCGGGGAAGCCGGGTCCGGTGGCGGTGGATCCGACGGGGTTGGTGACGGAGTACCTGCAGGACCTCGCCGAGGCCAATCCCGACGCCGCGGGCGCGCTGACCGACGATCCCGCGGCGGCCGCGGTCGCATTGCGGGACGCGCGCAACGCGCTGATGCCGACCAAGACCACGGCGACGTTGAGCAGGCTCGATCCGACACCTGCCGGTGCGGCGAAGACCAGCGGCACGTTCGCCATGACGTGGACACTGCGGCCGGGGAAGACCTGGACCTACGACGTCCCGTTCGAGCTGACGAAGGCCGCGCAGGGCTGGCGGCTGCACTGGGTCCCCGCGTTGCTGCACCCGAAGCTGGAGCCGGGGCAGCGGCTCGTCGCCGCGACCGCTCCCGTGGATCGGCCCGCGGTGGTCGACCGGGACGGCAAGCCGCTGGTGATGGCGGGGCAGGCGGGGAACAAGCCCGCGGAGGGAAACCCGGCGCCGCTGCTGCAGAGTGTGTTCGCCGCGCAGGCCACGACGGCGAAGTCGGACGGGTTCGCCGTCCAGCGGGTCGACGCGTCGGGAAAGAACCTCGAAACGCTGTACGGCCAGGACGAGGACGGTGAGGGCAAGCCGCTCACCGCGTCGCTGAGCATCGCGACGCAGAACGCCGCACAGTCCGCTGTGGACGGTTACCGGGGCAGGGCGATCATGGTCGTGCTCCAGCCGTCCACCGGTGACATCCTCGCGGTGGCGCAGAACGCGGCGGCGGGCACCGAGCCGAAGGCGTTCAGCGGGCTGTACGCGCCGGGGTCGACCTTCAAGATCGTGACGGCCACCGCCGCGCTCGAACAGGGCCTCGCGACGGCCGATACGGCGTTGCCGTGCCCGGGTAGCGACCAGATCGGGACCCGGACGATCCCCAACGAGAACCACTTCGACAAGGGCACGGTCCCGCTGCACCAGGCGTTCGCGTTCTCGTGCAACACGACGTTCGGCAGGCTGGCCTCGCGGCTGCCCGCGGACGGGCTCGTCAAGGCCGCCGACCAGTACGGGCTCAACGCCGACTTCGAGATCCCCGGCCTGCAGACCGAGGCCGGGAAGGTCGTGCCCGCGACCGGCAACGACCGGCTGGTCGAGGACGGCATCGGGCAGGGGGACGTGCAGGTCAGCCCGTTCGGCGCGGCGCTGATGGCCGCGACGGCGGCGTCGGGCAAGGCCGTGACGCCGAAGCTGTGGCACGGGCTGGACACCACGGTCGCCAAGCCGTACTCGCCGCCGTCCGCCGGGGTGCTGAACGCGGTGCGGTCGATGATGCGGGAGGTCGTCACCACCGGCACCGGAAAGGCGGCGGCCGGGGCGGGGCAGGTCCACGGAAAGACCGGCACGGCGGAGTTCGGCGCCGACGGCCAGGCCAACGGCTGGTTCGTCGGCTACCGCGGCGACGTCGCCTTCGCTGTCCTGCTGGAGGGCGCGAACGACTCGAACCCGGCCGTCTCCCTCGCCGCGAACTTCCTCAACGCCGTCCACTGATCCGCTGGTCGGATGTGCTGAAGGACGCCTTCGGTGCGCTCGATGCACCGAAGGCGTCCTTCAGCGCGGCCAATGCACTGAAAGCGTCCTTCAGCTCGTTCGCACCGGGGCCCACGGTTCGGCCACGGCCGAACGGTCCGGCTTCTACGGTGGAGGACATGGAGACCATCGCACTGGCCGAGGTGGCCGCGGTGCTCGCCGACCCGAGCAGGGCGACGATGTGCCTGGCGTTGCTGGACGGCCGTGCGTGGACCGTCGGCGAGCTGGCCGCGGCCGCGCGGATCGCGGTGTCGACGGCGAGTGAGCATGTCACCCGGCTGGAGGAAACCGGGTTCGTCGCGCGGGTGAAACAGGGACGGCACGCCTACGTCCGCATCGCGGACCCGCGGGTGGCCGAGCTGATCGAGCACCTCGCGCAGCACGCCGACCGCCGCCCGGTCACCGGCCTGCGGTCCTCGGTCCGCGTCCGCAAGCTCGGGTTCGCCCGCACCTGCTACGACCACCTGGCAGGGAAGCTCGGCGTCGCGCTGCGCGACGGGATGATCGCGCGCGGGCTGGTCGACGTCGGCTCGGGGCTCACTCTCACGGCTCGCGGCCACGACGTGCTGGTTGAGCTGGGCGTGGACCTCCCGAACGGTGGGCGGCGGCCGCTGCTGCGCGACTGTCTGGATTGGACGGAGCGCCGCGAGCACCTCGGCGGCGGCGCGCCCGCGGCGTTGCTGGAGCGAGCGCTGGCGGCGGGCTGGGTCGAGCGGGGTCACCAGGCGCGCGCGATGCGGGTGCTGCCCGCCGCGGTGGAACCGTTCGCAACGCTCGGTGTCGACCTCGACACGCTGGAAGAGCCCGCATTTTGATGTTTCTTTAACACACCGGGTGAGCGTCACTGGGCGTCGGTACACGATCGTGTGAGCACCCCGCCTCCTTATCCTGAGAGCCCACGGCGACCGGGAAGGGAGGCGACATGGATCAGCTTCCCGTGCTGCTCGGAGTCGGCGGGATCGTGCTGCTCGCCTCGGTGGTGGCCGTGCGCCTGTCCGTCCGGCTCGGGCTGCCCTCGCTCCTGCTGTACCTGGGAATCGGCGTCCTGCTGGGCGAAGCCGGGTTCGGCGTCCGCTTCGAGAATCCCGAGCTGACGCAGTCGCTCGGCATCGCCGCGCTGGTCCTGATCCTCACCGAGGGCGGGCTCACCACGCGGTGGCAGGCGGTGAAACCCGCGCTGGGGCCTGGAATCGCACTGTCCACTTTGGCCGTCGTGGCGAGCGTGGCGGTCACCGGCAGCGCGCTGCACTGGCTGCTCGGCCTCGACTGGCGGCTCGCGCTGCTGTGGGGCTCGGTGCTTGCCTCCACCGACGCGGCCGCGGTGTTTTCCGTGCTGCGCAACGCCGGGGTCGGCAAGCGGCTGGTCGGCATGCTGGAGCTGGAATCCGGCCTCAACGACGCGCCCGCCTACATCGCCGTCGTCGTGCTGGCCACCGGGTCCACAGTGGACTGGACGCTGCCGCTGCTGGTGGTCTACGAGCTGGCCGCCGGGCTGGTGATCGGCCTGCTGCTCGGCTGGCTCGGGGCACTGGCGCTGCGAAGAGCGGCGCTGCCCGCCACCGGTCTGTATCCGCTCGCCACGGTGTCGGTGTGCGTCCTGGCGTTCTCCAGCGGTCAGCTGGCGCACGCTTCCGGCCTGCTCGCGACGTACGTCGCCGGGCTGGTGCTGGGCAATTCCCGGCTGCCGCACCGATCCGACACACTGTCCTTCGCCGAAGGCCTCGGCTGGCTCGCCCAGATCGGGCTGTTCGTGCTGCTCGGCCTGTTCGCCTCGCCGAACAGGCTGCTGGAGACGCTGGTGCCGGGCCTCGTGGCGGGCGCCGTCGTCCTGCTGCTCGCGCGTCCGCTCTCCGTCCTGCTGTCGATGCTCCCGTTCCGCGTGCCGTGGCGGGAACAGGTGTTCCTGTCGTGGGCCGGCCTGCGCGGCGCGGTGCCGATCGTGCTCGCGATGATCCCGCTGTCCCAGGGCGTGCCGGGCGCGCAGCGGCTGGTCGACGCGGTGTTCGTGCTGGTCATCGTGCTGACCCTGGTGCAGGGCGCGACGCTGAGCCCGCTCGCGCGGGTGCTCGGCCTTGCCCGGCACGCCGAACCGCACGAGGTCGAGGTCGACTCCGCGCCGCTCGACGAGCTGGGCGCCGAGCTGTTGCAGGTCCGCATCCAGGCCGGATCGCGGCTGCACGGCGTGTACCTCTCGGAGCTGCGGCTGCCGGTGGGGGCGACGGTCAGCCTCGTGGTGCGCGACGGCGCCGGGTTCACGCCCGAGAAGACCAGCCGTCTTCAGGAGCACGACCAGCTACTGGTGGTGACCACCGAACGGGCCCGGAGTGCCACGGAACGCCGGTTGCGGGCCGTGGACCGGGCAGGCCGCCTGGCCCGCTGGAAGGGCGAATCCGGGCGCTAGCTCACAAAACCGGCCTCGATGGTTGGTGGTTTTCCGTAGAAATCTCCACCGTGTGTTCCCTTGACGCATCCTTTCGGGCTAACGTGCGCTCGCATCGTCTACCTCGAATGGGTGAGCTTCTCGGGCTAAGGAGTACACACGGTGATGCTGAAAATGCGCGCACGCTGGGCCGGTCTGGCCGCCGCGACGACGGCAGGAGCGTTGTTCCTGGCCCCCACGGCCTCCGCCGCGGACACGTTTCCCGCCTTCGCCCTGCCGTTCGCCTCGGGCCAGCTCGTGTATTCGGCCGGGATCCACTCCGACGACGGCGGCAGCGGCGTCAAGAACGCCATCGACTTCAGCCCGGCCGACAAGACCGTCCGCGCCCCGCTGGCCGGGATCGTGCACCTGCAGCACTGCGCCGAAGGCGACTGGGTGACCATCGACCACGACGGCGGCTGGCGCACCGGGTACTACCACATGGAGAACATCCAGGTCGCCGACGGACAGCGGGTCGTGCCCGGCGCCGTCCTCGGCTCCACCGGCAATGCTCTGCCCTGCGGCGGCAGCACCACCGGTGCCCATGTCCACTTCACGCTCTGGACGCTGCCCGCCACGACGGCGTCCGGGAACTCCGGCGACGCAAGGGATTGGCGCGCTCGCGGGAACTGGAGCGGGCTGTCCTACGCCGAGGTCTCCGGCGAGCTGGCCGCCGCGCTCGGTGAGCCGATCGACGGCAAGGAGCTGGGCGGATGGCGGTTTGCGGCGGGCGCCGAGCAGTACCAGGGGACGGCGACGCACCTGACCGACCAGTCGGTCGTCCGGCTGCCGGGCCGCTTCCGGGTGACGGCGTAGACCGCAATTCCGGAGAGTGACGGCCGTCTCAGTCACCCGGAAGGGGCTGGATCGGCGCGCGCGGTGTCGGCTATCTTCGTCGTCAGGTCATGAGTGTCAGCGCTAAGCCCCGGCTTGCTGGCCGGCAACCCTCCAACCGCGGTGGGGTGCCCCGGGTGAGGACCGGGCCTGTCGCGAGGTGCGGCGGGCAAGCGCGGGCCCCTCGCCGGGGGTCCCCCGGACCGCCGAGGAGGCACCCGATGACACTCGCCGTCGATCGTCAGAACACCACCGAAACCACGGTTACCGTTGCGCCGCAAGGAATTCCCGCGGTCACGGGTGCCGGGCTGAGCGTTCCGCTCGTCACCGGCGGCGAGATCGGCTACGCGAATCTCGACCACGCCGCGAGCGCGCCTTGTCTGGACGCCGTGCGCCGCGCGGTCGACGAGTTCCTGCCCTGGTACGCGAGCGTGCACCGCGGCGCCGGGTTCGCCTCGCAGGTCTCGACGCGGCTTTACGAGCGCACACGCGACATCCTGCGCCGGTTCGTCGACGCGCGTTCGACCGACACCGTGGTGTTCACCCGCAACACCACCGATTCCTTCAACCTGCTCGCCCGCAGCCTGCCCCGGCACACCTCGGTCGTCGTCTTCGACACCGAGCACCACGCCGCGCTGTTGCCGTGGAGGGGGCCGAACGTCCGCCGGATCCCTACCCCGCGCACCCGGCTCGCCGCGGTTTCCGCTGTGGACGAAGCGCTCGCGGAATGCCCGCAGGGGCCCCGATTGGTGGTCGTCACCGGAGCGTCCAATGTGACCGGTGAGCTGCTGCCCGTCGCGGAGATCGCGGCGGTGGCCCGCCGCCACGGCGCCCGGATCGCGCTCGACGCCGCCCAGCTCGCCCCGCATCGCCGGATTTCCTTGCGGGAACTGGATGTCGACTACGTCGCGCTGTCCGGTCACAAGCTGTACGCGCCGTTCGGTGCCGGTGCGCTCGTCGGCCGCGCGGACTGGCTCCGTGCCGCCCAGCCCTACCTCGCCGGTGGCGGCGCGACCAAGCTCGTCACGGGCGAGGCCGACGACCTCGGTGTCGTCTGGAACGCCGGACCGGAACGGCACGAGGCGGGTTCGCCCAACACCGTTGGCGTGTATGCCCTCGGCGTCGCGTGCGAGCAGCTCGCCGCGCACTGGGACGCCGTCGGCGCACACGAGGAGGTCCTGCTGGCCCGGCTGCGCAAGGGCCTCGCCGCGATCCCGGGCTGCGCCGAACTGCGGCTGTTCGACGCACCGGTGGACCGCGTCGGCACGGTGAGCTTCGTGGTCGACGGCTTCGAGCCCGGCTGGCTGGCGGCCGTCCTTTCGGCCGAGTACGGCATCGGCGTCCGCGACGGCGCCTTCTGCGCGCACGTCGCGACCAAGCGGCTCATCGGCGTCGCCGGGGGAGCGGGGCAGCAGGCGGTACGGGTCAGCCTCGGCCTCGGCAGCACCACCGAACACGTCGACCGGCTCGTGCTCGCGCTGCGCCAGATCGTCGCGCGCGGCGCCCGCTGGGAGTACGCGAAGCAGGACGGCCGCTGGGCGCCGGTCGGCGATCCGCGCGAACTGCCCCCGTTCTGCGCCTGAGCTGAAGGGGACTTTCGTCGCATCCCATGCACGGAAAGTCCCCTTCAGCTCATGGGCGATCCGCTATCGTGGCGCGATGGGAAATTCGCGGCCACGGTACTGGTTTCCCTTGGCGCTGCTGGGATTCGCGCAGCTGATCCTGGTCGCGGCCGAGATGCCGAGGGCGAATGGATCTTTCGGCTACTTCGCGAATGTGCGTGAGTACCCGATGACCGAGTCCACCGCGGTCGCGGTGCGCGTCTCAGCGCCCTACGGCTGGTCCGGCGCGGGCACGGGCTGGTTGTGGGTGCTGGCGGCGGCCGTCCTCGGCGTCGCGATCTGGTACTTCGTCCTGGCCCGGCGCGCGGGCAGCCCGCCGCGCACCGGCCGGTTCGCACTGCTCACGCTCGGCGCGCTCGTGGCCGTGCCGCTGCTCGACCTCGTCGGATACTGGCAGTTCCGGCTGGACGCCGACGTGCGGGGCCCGATGATCGCGACGCTCGGCCTCGTCCTGCTCGCCTGGTTCGAGCGCAGCGTGCTCGTGCTGGTGGTGACGGCGGTGTTCGTGCTGGCCGCGGTGGTGCTCCTGCCCGGCATCGCCGGGGTCCTGGTCTCGGCCGTGGCGCTGCTGGCCGGGGCGTTCGTGGCGCTCGCCGGGCCGCGGCGGGGACGTCCGGAGCCTGCCGCCGACACGGACTGAACGCGTGACGTGGACAATGGACCGGTGAGCACCGAGTCCTCCCCGTCCGAACCCGAGACGACCCCGGCCGCGGACCTACCGCCGAATCCGGCCGTGACCAGCGAATCCGCGGTTTCCGAGCCGGAAGAGGCGAGCCCGTCGAAGGCGCTGCCGAGGCGCACGGTGGCCATCGTGTTCGCCGTCGCGGTCGTGATCTGGGTGATCGACCTGGTCACCAAGAACCTCGCCGCGGCGAACCTGGAGGGCAAGGAACCGGTCCGGGTCCTCGGCGGCCTCGTCTACCTGCAGCTGGTGCGCAACCCCGGCGCGGCGTTCTCCATGGCCACCGGCATGACGTGGGTGCTCGCGCTGGTCGCGGCGGCGGTCGTCGTCGCGATCGTGTGGCTGTCGCGCCGGCTGCGCTCTGTGGGCTGGGCGATCGGGCTCGGCCTGGTGCTCGCCGGTGCGCTGGGCAACCTGACCGACCGCATCTTCCGCGCGCCCGGCCCGCTGCAGGGCCACGTCGTCGACTTCATCTCCGCCTTCGCCCCGAACGGCCAGGGCTGGGCCATCTTCAACATCGCCGACTCCGCGATCTGCGTCGGCGGCGTGCTGATCGTGCTGTTGTCGTTGCTGGGCAAGGACTACGACGGGACCTCGACGAAGGACAAGAAGAAGGCAGCCGCCGAAAGCGCCGGGGAACAGGCGTGAGCGCGCGGATGCTGCCCGTCCCGGACGGGCTCGACGGCATGCGCGTCGACGCCGGGCTCGCGAAACTGCTGGGACTGTCCCGCACGGTGGTCGCGGAACTCGCCGCGTCGGGCGACGTGCTGCTCGACGGACGTCCCGCCGGCAAGTCGGACCGCCTCACCGCGGGCGGGCTCCTCGAAGTGACGCTGCCCGATCCGGAACGGCCGATCGAGGTCGTCGCCGAACCGGTCGAGGGCATGCTGATCCTGCACGACGACGAGGACATCGTCGTCGTCGCGAAGCCCGTCGGCGTCGCCGCGCACCCGAGCCCCGGCTGGGCAGGCCCGACCGTGATCGGCGGTCTGGCCGCGGCGGGCCTGCGGATCTCGACCTCGGGCTCCGCCGAGCGTCAGGGCGTCGTGCACCGCCTCGACGCGGGCACCAGCGGCGTGATGGTGGTGGCCAAGAGCGAACACGCCTACACGGTGCTGAAGCGGGCGTTCAAGGAACGGACCGTCGACAAGGGCTACCACGCGGTCGTCCAGGGCCACCCGGATCCCACGCGCGGCACGATCGACGCCCCGATCGACCGGCATCCGCGCCACGACTACAAGTTCGCCGTCGTCACGGGCGGCCGTCCGAGCGTCACGCACTACGAGGTCACCGAGGCTTTCCGTGCCGCGTCGTTCGCGCAGATCAAGCTGGAGACGGGCCGGACCCACCAGATCCGCGTGCACTTCTCCGCGCTACGGCACCCGTGTGTCGGCGACCTGACCTACGGCGCGGACCCGGTGCTCGCGCGGAAACTGGGCCTCTCGCGCCAATGGCTGCACGCCAGGACGCTCGCCTTCGCGCATCCCGCGGACGGCCGGTGGGTCGAATTCGAGGCCGAGTACCCGGACGATTTGTCGGGCGCGCTCAAGATCCTCCGCGACGAAACCTGATTTTGTTGCACTAGCTGAAACAGCTCCCGCGTTCGGGCGGATTGTGCCGACGCGCGCGGAAAACCGGTTCATCGCCACTCTCCGTGAGTGATGATGACTCCCATGGCGATGGCCGATTCGGATCCGACAGTCCGCGCGCAGGAACTGGGCGCGGCGATGCGCGAACTACGTGAAGAAGCCGGTTTCACCGTGCGTGCCGCCGGGGAGCGCATCGATGTGTCCGCGAGCAAGATCAGCCGCATCGAGACCGGTAAGAACGCCATCGCGGTCGAGGAAATCGCCGCGCTGCTGGCGGTCTACGAGGTGACCGGCCCGAGGCGCGCGAAGCTCATCGCCCTCGCGAGGGAGGCGGACCAACGCGGCTGGTGGCAACGCAGCGCGCCTACGTTCGCCGAACGGCAGGAAACCTTGATCTCGTTGGAATCCCGTGCGCTGATGATCACCAACTTCGAGTTGATCGCTATCCCTGGGCTCCTCCAGACCGGCGAGTACACCCGGGCGATCATGGTCGAGTCAGGCCTGATCGAAGACGGTGATGTCGAGAAACGAATGGTGACGCGGCTGCAGCGTCAGTCCGTGCTCATGCGGCGTCAGCCTCCTGGTCTGGTGGCGATCATCGACGAGTTCGCGCTGCGCCGGGTGATTGGTGGTCGCGCGGTTCAGCGTCGCCAACTGGAGCACCTGGTGGTCATGGCGCAGCGGCCCAACATCGTCATCCATGTGGTCCCGAACGACGATCGCGGTCATGCCGCGATTGCTGGCGGTTTCACGGTCCTCCGGCGCCCCGAAGGCGGTCCGGTGGTGTTTCTGGGGAATCACACCTCAAGCCTCTTCCTGGAGGAACCCCCAGAGGTCCTGCAATACGAGGAAGTGACACGTCAGGTGCTCTTGCGTGCGCTCGGTCCGGCAGAATCGGCAGAGTACATTGCCGAACAGGCAACTCTGCTAGACACGGGAGAGCCGCGTGAAAACCCATCGCAACGAGCTGACCTGGGTTAAGAGCAGTTACAGCACGACAGACGAGAACTGCGTCGAGCTGGCGTTCCCCGGCCCGGACGTACTGGTCCGCGACTCGAAGGCCCCCGAAGGCGGCACCCTCCACCTCTCCACCGCCGCCCTGTACGCCCTGCTCCACAGCCTCTGACACCCGCGCCACTGTCCACACAGGACACCTCCGTCGCCGTCCTGCCCGATTGGTCCCCCTTTGTCTGTATCCTCAAGTCCGTGAATGCCACATCGAGGGAGTCAGAGTCCCTCGATGTGGCATTCACAGACCACGGCCCCTCCCGCGCGGGACCACCTCGGCCAAACAGCTCCGGAAGTCCGCTGCACGGAGCCTGTGATCGAAATTCACGGGCCGAGGAGGGGCTTTCGTCTCGCCACGCGAGGAAAGGCGCCTCGGCCTCGTCCCCCGGTGGCTCCAGGCTGAACGTCCCGAACGAGCGTTCGCGACATCACCCGCCGCCCAAGGCCCCCACGGACCACACTGTCGTCCCGGGTGATCAGTCCTCGATGGACCAGGTGATGCTGCGTTCGTCCGGCTCCGGCCGCGGGCTCCAGCGCACCGACACCACGCGCGTCGCGTCCGGCAGCACGTAAACCGTGTGGCCGCCCAGCGTCTCGCCGGGGCGCACGCCGATCTTGTGCGGCGGTCGCGAAGTCAGCGACACCGGTGCCTTGCCGATCGCCGTGCCGTCCGCGGTGAGCAGTTCGAGGTAGTTGTCCGGCAGCGAGGCGAACGGGATGTTCCCGCGGTTGGTGATCTCGGTGTGCACGACGACCGAGCGTTCCCCGTCCTCGAGCCGGTAGCCCGCGGCGCCGAACAGGTAGTCCGCCGGGTCCTGGACCTCCAGGAGCTGAACCGTGAGCTGCTCGCCCTCCAGCCCCTGCGTCTCCAGCACGTCCCCGGTCCGGCCCTGCTTCCCGGCCGCCTGCGGGGCCGGCGCCGGTTCGTCCCCGCGTGCCCATGACGACGACTGCGGCAGGCCCCAGGTGCTGAACGCCGGGTCGACCGCGGCGGGCGGGGGAGCGGGAGCGAACTGCTGCGGCGCGGGCGGACGCTGCTGGGGCGGGGCCACGGGCGGCGGTCCGGGATAGCGGGCCGAGGGCGTCCCTTGCACCGTGTACGCGCCCGATGGCGCGCCCTGGACCGCGTACGGGCCGGACGGCGCGCCTTGCACTGTGTACGCCCCCGAAGGCGCACCCTGCACGGTGTAGGCGCCCGATGGCGCGCCCTGCACCGGATGCGGTGGGTGCGGAACCTGCGGCGGCCGCTGCTGAACAGGGGCTTGCTGGGCCGGGGTCTGCTGCGACGGCGGCTGGACCGGGCGATTCGCCCACGACGGCGGCGCTCCCGCGATGGCGGCACGCAGGCCCTGCGGATCGCTTTCCACACCCACGAGCAGCGGCAGCCCGCTGCCGGACAACGCGACCAGCCGGTAGGCGACCTCGCGCGGATCCATGCCGACCTTCGCCGCGAGCTCGTGCACGGCGGCCTTGCCCAGGTCGGCGAGCGCGGCGAGCAAGCGGGTATCGACGGGATCTGTCACAGCCACTCCCGGAACGCTACCGTCTCGCCCCCGCGGACGCGTCGAAGGCCGCCCACGCCCGGCGGGTCCCAACGGAGCCAGGCCCGGTTGCGACAAGGGCGTCCCTGGGTGCGCTGGACGCACCGGGGGCGTCCCTCGGTGCGGCCAACGCACCCAGGGCGTCCCTCGGTTCCAGCCGCCCGGGACGCTCGCTGTGGACAAAACCCGGTACGAGCGGACCGTTCGTACCGGAGAGCGGCGGTGGCGCCGGAGTTGTGGTTAGGGTCGGAGACAACACCGTCCGCGCACCTTTGGGGGCCCACGCCATGACCGCAGTCGCCGCGCTCGCCGACGAGTTCGTCGAGGAGTTGTTCACCGTCGATCCGCTGACGCCCGCCCTGCTCGGCCTGCGTTCGGACGCGGCGGGGCTGGGCGATTTCACCGACGCCGCCGAGCAGGCACACCGGGCGAAGCTCGTCGAGTTCGTCGAGCGGGCACAGGCATTCGACGACGCCGCTCTCGACAGCCAGGACAGGGTCACCCGTGACGTCCTGATCAGCTCCGCCCAGGGGCGGATCGACCTGATCGACAGCCGGTCCGCCGAGTTCACCGTGAGCGACCTGTTCATCGCACCGGCCTCGGGGCTGCTCACCGCGTTGCCGATGGTCTCGGTGACCGCCGGCCCCGCGGCCGAGGCGCAGCTGGGCAGGCTGGCCGCCGTCCCCGAGTACCTCCGGCAGGCCGCGCAACGGCATCGTGACGGCATCGCCGCCGGCCGGGTCCCGGTGGCGCGGCTGGTACAGAGTGCCGTGGCGCATCTGGATCGCTACCTGGCCGACCCGTCGGCGGATCCGCTGCGGCGTCAGCCCGCTCCGGACGAGGAGTTCGCCGCCAAGCGCGAGGAACTGCTGCGTGACGTCGTGCGGCCCGCGTTCGCCGAATACCGCGACGTGCTCGCCGCCGAGATCGCGCCACACGGGCGTCCCGATGACAAGCCCGGCGTGTGCTGGCTGCCCGGCGGCGAGGAGATCTACGCCCGGTTCGCGCGCAAGCACACCACCACCGACCGCTGCCCGCGTGAGCTGCACGAGACCGGCCTGGCGCTGATCGCCGCGCAGGCCGAGGAGTACCGGACGCTGGGGGAGCGGGTCTTCGGCACCCGCGAACTCCCGGAGATCTTCGCCAAACTGCGGACGGATCCGTCGCTGCGCTGGTCGGGCGCGGAGGAGCTGTTGCAGAGCGCTCGCGACGCGATCACCCGCGCGGAGGCGGAGGCGCCGAAGTGGTTCGGCACCATCCCCGAGCAGCCCTGGGTTCTCGAACCGATCCCCGAGGAGGTGGCGCCGGGCGCGCCGCCCGCGTACTACATGCCGCCCGCCATCGACGGATCCCGCGCCGGCACGTACTTCGCGAACACCCACAAGGCGACCGACCGGTTCCGTCAGGCGTCCGAGGCCACGGCGTTCCACGAGGCCATCCCCGGCCACCACTTCCAGCTGAGCATCGCGCAGAACCTCACCGAACTGCCCCTGCTGCGCCGCATCGGCGACTTCAACGCCTACGTCGAGGGCTGGGGCCTCTACACCGAGCGGCTCGCCGAGGAAATGGGGCTGTACTCCGACGACGTCTCACTGCTGGGGCTGCTGACCGTGGAGTCGATGCGGGCCGGCCGGCTGGTGGTCGACACCGGGTTGCACGCGCTCGGCTGGAGCAGGCAGCAGGCGGTGGACTACCTCGTCGAGCACACGCCGATGGCGCAGGTCGAGATCGAGTCCGAGGTCGACCGGTACATCGCCTACCCGGGCCAGGCACTGTCGTACATGGTGGGGCGGCTGGAGATCCAGCGGATCCGCGCCGCGGCCGAGCGCAGGCTCGGATCGCGGTTCGACATTCGCGCGTTCCACGACGTAGTGCTCTCCGGCGGCGCGCTGCCGTTGTCGGTGCTGGACACCGTGGTGTCCGACTGGGTCGCCGGGCACGGCGACACTCCCAACGGGCTCGCCGAGGACCTGACCGCGTTGCTGTTCGAGGCCGATCCGCTGTGGCCTTCCCAGCTCGGGCTGCCGGGTGACCACGACCGGCTGGGCGATCCGAGCGCGGAAGCCGCGGCGCGGCACCGCGAGGCCTGCCTCGACATCGTGACGCGGGCCGAGGCGCTCGATCGTGGCTCGTTCCCCACCGAGGAAGCGCTCACGCGCGACGTCGTGATCTCCCAGGCGCGCAACGTCATCGACGCGCACGACGCGCGGCTGTTCGAGTTCTCGGTCAGCGACGGGCTCAGCTCACCCGCGCTGACCCCGCTGGTGTTCCTGCCCAGCATCGTGCTGGACGACGAGGCGAAGGCCCGCGGTTATCTCGCCCGGCTTGCCGCGCTCGGGCCGTACCTCGACGCGGTGATCGCGCGGCAGCTGGCGGCGCTGAAGGAGGGCTTCGTCCCGGCGGACTTCCTGGTGCGGATCGGCGTCGGCTACGTCGACCGCTATCTCGGCGCCCCGGACAACGACCCGCTGCGGGTCACCCCGAGCGTGACCGTCGAAGGGTTCGAGGCTGAACGGGATCGGCTGCTCACCGAGGTCGTGCGGCCCGCTTACCAGCGGTATCGCGACTTCCTGGCGAACGAGGTCACCGAACACGCCAGGCCCGAAACCGAACCGGGCCTCGGGTACGTGCCCGGTGGGCGGGAGAAGTACGAGGGCATGATCCGCGTGGAGACCACCACGTCGAGGACCCCGCGCGAACTGCACGACACCGGCCTCGAGGTGATCGCGAAGCTGGCCGACGAGTACCGCGAGCTGGGCTCGCGGGTGTTCGGCACGACCGATCTCGCGGAGATCTTCGAGCGGCTGCGCACCGATCCGGAGCTGCGCTGGCGCGACGGCGAGGAGCTGCTCGACGCGGCTCGCGCCACCATCAAACGCGCAGAAGCCGTTGCACCGCAATGGTTTTCGACGGTTCCGGCGGCCGAGTGCGTGGTCGCGCCGGTCCCCGAAGCCGAGGGGGCGGGCGGCACGACCGCGTACTACCTCGAGGCCGCCTTGGACGGTTCGCGGCCGGGAACGTACTTCGCAAACACCCACGAGGCGAGCAGCAGGCCGAAGTGCACGAGCGAGGCGATCGCCTTCCACGAAGCCGTTCCAGGGCACCACTTCCAGCTGAGTATCGGGCAGAATCTCACCGAACTGCCGCTGCTGCGGCGCATCGCGCACGTCAACGCCTACAGCGAGGGCTGGGGTCTCTACGCCGAGCGGCTGGCCGACGAAATGGGGCTGTACTCCAGCGACGTGACCCGGCTCGGGATGCTGATGCAGGACTCCCTGCGCGCGGCGCGATTGGTGGTCGACACCGGGTTGCACGCGCTCGGCTGGAGCAGGCAGCAGGCGGTGGACTACCTGCGGGAGCACACGCCGGTGGCGCTGCTGGAGGTCGAGGCCGAGGTCGACCGGTACGCCTCGATTCCGGGGCAGGCGCTGGGATACATGGTGGGACGGCTGGAGATCCAGCGGCTCCGCGCCGAGGCCGAGCGGGCGCTCGGGGACCGGTTCGACATCCGCGAGTTCCACGAGGTCGTGCTGGGCCACGGGACGCTGCCGCTCACCGTCCTGGAAACCGTCGTCACCGACTGGATCGCCGCCCGCACGTCCTGACCCGGCGCCGCCCCAGCGCCGATGGCATCGCCTGATGTCGCGAACGCTCCGTTAGGACGAAGAAAAAGACCCAATGGTGGGTTGGGAGAAAAAAACAAACCGG
>NZ_JBHYIK010000034.1:57702-67475 GCF_042739735.1 Amycolatopsis sp. NPDC059027
CCCGACGTCCTCCCCCGCGCGCCCCCCCCGCGGGCATGCCTCCCGAGCATTCCCCGACCCGTTGTTCGCCCTGTAATTCACCGCAACGGAGCGTTCGCGACATCCAAACAGCGCTGAGCGCCGGTAAGGAGTCCTTCACGGCATCACCCCACCAGCAAGGTCGCATCTCCACCCCTACCGAAGGAGTACCGCGTGACCTGGCTCGACCTGGCCGAAGACACCCTCTTCGGTCTGGACAACCTGCCCTACGGCGTGTTCTCCGGCCCCGGCGACGCTCGTCGTCGCGTCGGAGTGGCCGTCGGCGACCAGGTGCTGGACCTGTCGGCGGCGATGGCGGACACCGCGTTCGCGTCGTTGTTCGACGCCGAGGTGCTCAACCCGTTCCTGGCCGCGGGTCCCGCGACCTGGCGGGACGTGCGGGCGCTGGTGCGGGAGTGGCTCACCGAGCCGCGTCACGCGGATCGGACCGCCCCGCACCTGGTGGCGCGCGAGGAGGTGACCACGCACCTGCCGATCGAGGTCGCGGACTACGTCGACTTCTATTCGAGCGAGCAGCACGCGCTCAACGCCGGGCGGATCCTCGGGATCACCGACGACGAGCTGGCGCCGAACTGGAAGCGGCTCCCGGTCGGCTACCACGGCAGGGCGGGCACGGTGGTGGTGTCCGGAACGCCGATCGTCCGGCCGAGTGGCCAGCGCAAGCCGCGCAGTGCGGCCGAACCGAGCTTCGGCCCGTCGCGGCTGCTCGACATCGAGGCCGAGGTCGGGTTCGTCGTCGGCACACCGTCCACTTGGGGCACTCCGGTTCCCGTCGACGACTTCGCCGCGCACGTGTTCGGCCTGTGCCTGGTCAACGACTGGTCGGCGCGGGACATCCAGGGCTGGGAATCGCAACCCCTCGGCCCGTTCCTCGGCAAGTCCTTCGCGACGTCGATGTCGGCGTGGATCGTGCCGCTCGACGCGCTCAGCCACGCCAGGGTCGCCCCGCCCGCGCAGGATCCGGAGCCGTTCGAGTACCTGCGCGGCCGCGAGCCGTGGGGGATCGACCTCGCGCTGGAGATCCGGCTCAACGGGCACCTGGTGTCCAGCCCGCCGTTCGCGACGCAGTACTGGACCGGCGCGCAGCAGCTCGCACACCTGACCGTCAACGGCGCGAGCCTGCGCACCGGTGACCTGTACGCGTCGGGCACGGTCACCGGGCCCGAGCGGGAGCAGCGCGGGTCGCTGCTGGAGCTGAGCTGGGGCGGTCGCGAGCCGTTCGACCTGGCCGGCGGCGAGACGCGGAAGTTCCTGCTGGACGGGGACGAGGTGGTCATCAGCGGGACGGCGCCCGGCCCCGGCGGCACCCGGATCGGCTTCTGCGAGGTGCGCGGGCGAGTCCTTCCCGCCGTCTGAGGCACATCGGTACCGGAGGTGTGGCACTGCACACGCTGATTTCGCGGTAGTTTGTATCCGGTATACAGTCTTCGTAGACGAGGTCGAGCATCGCCGGAGCAAGCACACGGAGGTCGGTACGCCATGTACTCAGTCACCAACCCGGCCACGGGCGCGCTGGTCGAAGAGATTCCCAACGCGACCGACGAGCAGGTACAGGCGGCCATCGGGCAGGTGCACCGCGGCTACTCGTCGTGGCGGCGCCGCCCGGTCGCCGAACGCGCGGCCATCGTGCTGCGCGCCGCGAACCTTTTCGCCGAACGTGCCGACGAGCTGGCCGCGATCATGACCCTGGAGATGGGCAAGCGGATCAACGAGGGTCGTGGCGAGATCGGCATCGTCGTCGACATCTTCACCTACTACGGCGAGCACGGGCCCGCGCTCCTGGCCGACGAGCCGCTGACGATCAAGGGCGGGAAGGCGGTCATCACCAAGGAGCCGATCGGCGCGCTGCTCGGGGTGATGCCGTGGAACTTCCCCTGCTACCAGGTGGCCCGCTTCGTGGCGCCGAATCTCGTGCTGGGCAACACGATCCTGCTCAAGCACGCCTCGATCTGCCCGCGTTCCGCGAAGGCGATCGAGGAGATCCTGCGCGAGGCGGGCGTGCCCGAAGACGCGTACGTCAACACGTTCGCGTCCAGCAGGCAGGTTCCCGGCATCCTCGCCGACCCGCGCATCCAGGGCGTGTCCCTGACCGGAAGCGAGCAGGCGGGGGTCGCGGTGGCCGCCGACGCGGGCCGGAACCTGAAGCGGTGCGTCCTGGAACTGGGCGGTTCCGACCCGCTGATCGTGCTGGACACCGCCGACATGGACGAAACCGTGAAGGCCACCGCGACGGCGCGGATGCGCAACTGCGGCCAGTCCTGCAACGCCCCCAAGCGGATCATCGTGCTGGACGAGATCTACGACGAGTTCGTCAGCGGCTTCACCAAGCGGGTCGCCGAGTACTACGTGGCAGGCGACCCCGCCGACCCGGTGACGACCCTCCCGCCGCTGGCCTCGATCTCCGCCGCCGACGAGGTGGCCGCGCAGGTCCGCACCGCGGTCGACCAGGGCGCGACGCTGCGCACCGGCGGGAACCGCGTCGGTCCCGGCGCCTACCTCGAAGCCACCGTGCTCACGGACGTCACCCGCGACATGAACGCCTACTACGAGGAGATCTTCGGCCCGGTCGCGCTGATCTTCCGCGCGGCGTCCGAGGACGAGGCCGTCGCGATCGCCAACGATTCGCCGTTCGGGCTCGGCGCCAGCGTCTTCGGCACCGATCCGGAGCGGATGCGGCGAGTGGCCGGGCGGATCGAATCGGGCATGGTCTACCTGAACAGGGCGGGCGGCTCGCAGGCCGACCTGCCCTTCGGCGGGATCAAACGCTCCGGCATGGGCCGCGAACTCGGCGCACTGGGCATCGAAGAGTTCATGAACAAGAAATCCATCCGCCTGTAGCGGCCGCCGAGCGGTGTGGGACCGGGCGGAAACAACCGTCGAGTTCCGTTCTCCGAAACTTGTCAACGCGAGCTGCCCGTCTTGAATCGCGTAGGAGAACTTCGATTTTTGGCCGCCCCCATGGCATCCGGGCCGGAATCAGCGCAAGCATCCAATGTGGACACTGTGCTGCCGGTGGCTCGGCGACGGCTTGGGGCGGTGTGTCCGGCATGGGTGAAATGGCGGGAAACGGGCGCGGGCAGGTCCGCGCAGCGGCGCACCCCGGTGTTGTGCTCGGGTAACACACGGGTGAATGCACGCGCATCGGCATGTGCTGGTCTAGGGTGTCCGGGACGTGACTGTGGTTCCGGGAGTGGCGGGTTCACCTCCGGAGCGGTCGCGTCGACGGCTCCCGAGGTGCTTGAGTGAGTCTGCGGAGGTGGCGTTACAGCTGACTGCTAGCCGGCGGGTCGCTGACAGCTGCCTCGGGAAGTCGGCCAAGGCAAGCAACAAAACTGGACAACGGCAGGGCTTGTTGGTTGCCGAGGAGGTTGCTGGCTAGTGAGCGAAAGGGCCGCGCGGTCATTCGAGTCGTGGGGAGAAGAGGACGCCGCGATCCTGAATTCGTTCGTTGTCTGTGGTGTTGGGGAACTGCCCACCGCGTTGGTGGCCGTCGGCGCGGGTCTCGATGAGGCGAACGCGGCAGCGCGTTGCGAGCGGTTAGCGCGTGACGGGTGGCTGGCACGGGGTTCGTCCGGCGGGTTCGTTCTCGGTGACCACGCGCGAGCGTCGTTGCGCGACGGATCCGCCTCCGCGGCTGTCACGGAACAGAGACTTGCGGTCGCGCGTCGTCTCGCGGTTCGCCTGGGCGCGGAAACCCTGACGGAGACACAAGGTTGGCTCGCGCAGACAGCGTGGCCGGCGGTCGGAGTGGTGCGATGGCTGGCCGGAACCGACCTGGCCGGGCACGGTGTCGAACTCGCCCGCAGCTGGTGGGGCTCCGCGGGGCGGGTAGCCGATCAGCGATGGGGCACGGCCTTGGCTTCGGCAGGGGAACGGGCGGCGATCACGGCGCACGACCCGGCGGCACTGGCCGAGTTGCTGGTGCTGAGTGCTCGGCACGCGGAGCAGGCCGAGGACTTGCCGCGGGCCGAGGCGCAATGGGTGCGGGCGTTGAAGATTCAGCGGGATAGGGGTGACGCGCACGGCGCGGTCGCTGTCCTGGAGGCGCTCGGCTCGCTCTACACCAGGTGGGCCCGGCTGCATCGGGCGATGGACGCTTATCTCGACTTGCTTGCGGTGTACGAGAAAACGCAGGACGGGCATGGTGTGCTGATGACCTCGCAGCGGCTGGGCGCGGTGCTGATGCTGGCCGAACGACCCGCGGCGGCGGTGGAGTACCTCAGCCGGGCGGACCTCTACGCGGCGGATGACGACCGGATCGACGACAGCGCTCATGCCGAACTGTTGATCATGTTGGGGCGCGCCCAATGGGGTGCGGGCCGGACGGGACCGGCCCGCCGCACGTTCAGCAGGGCGCTGGCTCGTCTTGTCGACGTCGACGACCAAGGCGCCGAGTATGTCCGGGCTCTGCTGGCCACCGAGGAGGGCGCTGTGTTGCCCGTAGCGGAACGCGGCGACGTCGCAGACAGGTCACCGCGAGAACGATAGCCAAGGCGAGCAACGCGATGACGGCGAACCGGTGTTGTGGTGAGTGGGGTCGAGGGGACACTCGGTGGCGGCCGTGGCACGAACGCCGATGCCGGGACAGCGGAGCTTCCATGGGAACTTCCTGGGCAGGAAAGAGGTGGTGGGTGTGCTCGGGAACGGGGCCGATCGGCCGGGCGGAGGCTAGCCGAAGACTTCGCGGTCTTCGGCGGGGGCCACCGGGTCGTGTGTGCTGAGAAGATCCAGCACCTCCTCGCAGATGAAGATCTTCTTGTATCGTTTGTTGGCCTCGACCTTGAGCAGTCCCGCGCGTTCCAGTTCTCTCGCCACGTCGTTGGCACCTTTGCGGGACATGCCGAAGCGTTCGGCGATCGAGTGGTGGTTACTGAACGGCATGCCGATCAGCCCACTCGCGACCTTGCGGACATTGCCGCTTCGGTTGACCTTCTCCAGATGTCGCGCGCGCAGCTGCTCCATGCGTTTGATCAAATCGATCTGTTCCCCGCACAAGTGACGGATGCCGTCGGCGAAGAACACCACGAACTTCTCGAAGTCGCCCGTGTCCACGACTTCCCGGAGCCTTTGGTGATACTCGGTGCGGTTGCGGTCCAGCCAGAGGGACAGGGGCAGGATCTGGTCGCGCAGCACACCGGCGCGGACCAGCTCCAGGCTGACATAGAGACGGGCGACGTAACCATTGCCGCCCGCGAAGGGATGAATCAGTTCCAGCTGCTGGTGTCCCATGGCGAGCTTGCCGACCAAGGGCAGATCGCACGGCGCGCCGACCCATTCCTGCCATTGCTGCGCGGCGGCCTGCAGGTGCGGGCCGGGCGGGGTGTGCACGAGGACGGCCTCGCCGCGGGTACGGCCACCCACCCAGCTCGTACCCTCGCGCCAGAATCGTTCGGCTGCCGGGGGTTCGGGCGCGAGCTGACTACTGATCCGGCCCAGCAACGGCAGGTCGATCTCCGCGCCGCCGCGCACGTTGGTGAACGCGGCGCGGCTCGCCTCGAGGTAGCGCAAGATCGGCTCGACGTCCGGTCCGGCCTTGACGCCCGGCAGATTGGCACGCAGTACTTCGCGAAGCGACACATGCGCGTTCTCCAGTGCCGCCGAACTCTGCGCCTCGCGCAGCATCGTGTAGTAAACGAGATACTCTCGATCCGGAAGCCGTTCCGCGGCTTCGTCCAGTCGTCCCAGTGCCTGCTCGGAAGCGGCCAGTATTTGATAGGTAAGCGGTGTCAGGGCCAGCTCCGAAGGTAATGGACGTGGTACCCAACCCCCTTCCCGGTGGATCCGTGCGGGAAAGCCCTCCGGGTCTTCCAGTCGGATCCACATCCCGGTGGTGGCCTTGCTGTCTTTCATGGCGCAGAGCCTCTACGAAGTCACTGGAAGGCGGCAAATGGTGAAATTGATCTGATCAAGATCAACTTTGGGTCCTGGGGTCTTCTCCGTGGCGTGCCGGGGATCATGGTGGTCGTGGGCCGAAGGTGCCGGAAGCCACTGTTTGCCCAGCTCACGACCGGGTGGGTCGAGATCTCCCTTGCTGTGCGAGGGCGTCGATATGTGGCAGTGCAAGCGGATTCGGGTTTTCGGGATCAGCACGCTCGAGACACTGACGCAGCTCGAGTCACTCTGAAGCGTGCGAAATTCACCGGAATGGGTGGCTGGGATGGTCTTCTGGTTCGCGGTTAAAGCGTTGACGCGGTGGTGTCTGCTCGAAAGGGTGCCACGCTGGTGTTGCCGGAGCCAGATGAACTCGCCGGTAGCAATGAAGTCGCGGAGTCGATCTTCTTCGAATGGTAGCGAGGGGCGCGCTCGGAGGATTCCCCGGATGGCCCACGAACGCGTCGGCGAGGACAGGGGGCGCTCGGCGGCGGGCGGAACGGGCCCCGAGGTCCGCGTGATCGGCGAACCGCATAAGGCTTCAGGCGGCGGGGAATCATTCTCCTGGTGAAGAATTGTGCGGTATCGGGCTATTCACGCAAGCGTGACATGATTGGTGGCGAACCGTATTTCCTGACGGAACGGGGACGTGTTCTCGGCGGAGGACCAGATCACCGTCGACACGATGACCGCGCTGCCGAAGTCCCCGAAGTTCGAGACCGCCCGCTTCCGGATCGGACCCCACCCCCGGCGACGTCGTGATCTTGGGGCCCAGGTCCGCCGCACGCGCCGAGCCTCGCCCGTTCGGCCCGTCAGCCGGTGTGGGCAGCGGTGTCGAGTAGCCGCTGGGCGCGCAGCGCGACCTCCAGCTCGAAGTGCTCGTCGGGATCGTCGAGTCGGTCACCGAAGAGGCTTTTGATCCGCCGCAGGCGATAGCGGACGGTCTGCGGATGGATGTCGAGCCGCTGGGCGATTTCCGGGGCGCCACCCCGGGTTTCCAGCCAGGCCAGCAGGGTTTCGCTCAACCTGGCCCGTTGCTTGGTGGTCAGCCGGGCCAGCGGGGCGAGGCTGCGGGCGACGAGCGCGCGGGCCAGGAATTCGTCGGCGAGCAGCCAGAACGTCGTGAGATGGTCATCGGACCAGGTCAGCGGGGCGTCCGGGAGAATGCCCCGCTGGACCAGGTCGAGCGCACGGCGCGCGTGCCGCAGGGAGACCGCGACGTCGGCGGGCCGTACCCGCGGGCCGACCGCGGCCTTGCCACCGGCCAGCCCCGTTTCGAGGTCGGGCAGCCGGTCTTCGTGGGCGGCGACGACCAGGCACGGCTCGTCGCCGTCGAGGTCGGCGAGAACGCGGTCGTCCATGGCCAGCACCGGCAGGTCCGGCTGCGCGTCGTCGCGGGCCAGCGCCACGGCGATCACCTGCGCGGGTAGTTTCCAGCGCGCGAGTTCGGCGAGGTCGGCCAGTTCCCGTCTCGATACCGAAGGCCCGTCGAGGAGCAGGTTGAGCAGCCGTCTTCGGCGCCGTTCCAGCACGCCGGCTGTGCGCGCCTTGGCCGCGGCGAAACCCTGGACCGACAGAGCCGACATTTCTTCCACGTAGGCGAACAGCATGTCGCCGAGCAAACAGACGGTGGGAAGCGACAGATTCGCGGCCTGCCCGAAATCGGCGATGCGCTGCCACGCCACTCTGGCGCCGACGTGGTAGGCGTTCTGCAGGGCTTCCACGCCGTCGCCCTCGACGGTCTGCAGTTCGCCGAGCCTGCGGAACAGGTCGGCGTCGTTTTCGTGCGGGTTCGCGGGATTGGCGACGCGCTCGATGAACTGGACGACCGCGCGGTCGATTCCTTCGGTGATGACCTTGCCGAACGCGCCTTCCAGCGGACGCGCGTACGCCGGGATCGCCCGCTGTATCGCCGCGAGGATCTCTTGCGCCACATCGTGTGCGCCCGGCCGGAACTTGTTCGCCAGATTGTGGGGGAGCGCCAGCCACGGGTTGTCGATGGCGGGCAGACCGGACCGTTCGGCCGAAGGCACGAACCGTGTCGCGGGCACGAAGGTGTTCAGCGGGTTCCCGGAGGTGTCCGTGTCAGTCACCGGTGCTCTTCCCCTACTGGCGGTGACAAGAATTCGTCGGACCGCACGTCGTCGGTTGAGCAATTTGTGATGTCGATCACTATATTGCGAGATCTCGGGAAGTGTCAATGATCAACGCGAGGGCTCGGAGCGACGCCGAGCGTGGCCAATCTGTTGGACTATTGCCAACCGCTACGCTTTCAGGTGATTTATTGGCCAGTCGGCGTGCGAGTTCCCCGAACCGCGACGACGCGTTCCGACGATAACATCCGAAGCGGAACTTGTCAGGCCGGTGACAAGTTCCTCCGAGAATTGTTCTGGACCGATTCCTGAATAATTCAGGCTTGTCCCGCATGTTGCGCGGAAGTAACCTACTCCGTGGTAGGTATTGCGGCCGGGCCGGATTCGGATAACGAAATCCGGTGCCGTCCGCTGATTATGCGATCGCGCTCTTGTGGCGAAATAAAATCATGCCCTCGCCGGACAAACGACGAGTGGCGGAGGAGGTTGCGTGATGTCAGGTCGCATAAGTTCTTCCTCGGGACGCCGCCGGGTCATGGCAGTCGTCGCGAGTGTGGCAGCGGCCCTGCTCGGGGCAGGCGTCGCCGGATCCGCGTCCGCGCACGAACTGGGCGCGTTCGGACAGGTCACGAAAAATCTCACCTACAGCTGCACTTTTCCGCTGGTGGGCCCGCAGGACGTGACCGGGAAGGTCGCGATCACCCTCCCGGATTCGGGTACGGCCGGGCAGCGCATCGCGCCGGGCGACCTGAACATCAGCGTTACACTGCAGGACAACATCGTCGGCGCGCTCAGGGCTTTCGGTAC
Source organism: Amycolatopsis sp. NPDC059027 (assembly GCF_042739735.1). Taxonomy (NCBI): domain Bacteria; kingdom Bacillati; phylum Actinomycetota; class Actinomycetes; order Pseudonocardiales; family Pseudonocardiaceae; genus Amycolatopsis; species Amycolatopsis sp. NPDC059027. The sequence goes on from NZ_JBHYIK010000034.1 coordinate 66,513, forward strand.
CGCCTACGCGCAGGGTACCGGCGCCGCGGACGTCGATGCGAACTATGACGGCAAACAGCTGACACTCGGCATTCCCGGATTGAACATCGCGCGTGCCGATATTCCGCCGAGTGGTCCATTGACCACTACTATTTCCGGCCCGATGCCGAATCTTGTCGTGTACAAGGCGGGCACGATCACGCTTCGGGCGGGTCAGCAGTTCAACGCGAAGGTCGACACTCGGAAAGCCGACGGGACACCGACACCGCTCGGCATTCTGGACGTGCCGTGCACGATCAAGACGACCGACCCGCCGCAGGACACGCTGTTCGCGAACATTCCCGTTTCCGGCCCGTCCACAGCCGAATCCGTGGTGCGGCCGCTGGGCGACGTGAACAAGAACCTCACCTACACCTGTACGTTCCCGCAGATCGGAAACCAGCAGATCCAGGGCAATGTCAAGGCCACGATTCCCGACACGGTCGCGGTCGGCCAGCGTGCCCAGATCAGCAACCTGGTGATCGGCGCCCAGTTCAACCCGGCGACGGCGAATCTGCTGCGGAGCAACCAGGCGGCGACAGTCGAGGGCAGGGCGTACGCCGATGTGGACGCGACCCTGGACACCACCAGGATCACGATCGGCATTCCCGGCTCGATCCCGCAGACGCCCGTCCCGCCGACCGACCCGGCGAGCGGATCGATCACCCCGGACGTCCCGAGCCTGATCTTCTACCAGGCAGGCACCCTCGACGTCGCCGCGGGCCAGCAGCTGAACGGGACGGTCACCCCGCGTAAGTCCGACGGAACCGCGACCGCGCTCGGCACCTTCGCCCTGCCGTGCACTGTGGATCCGGGCCAGGACCAGCACATCGCGACCGTGCCCATCACGGCGTAACTCCCCGGAACCGGGGGGGGGGGGGGCGGCGCGCGGGGGGGGGGGCCCCCCCCCCCCCCCCCCCGCGCGGGGGGGGGGCGCCCCGCGCA
>NZ_JBHYIK010000034.1:67485-98626 GCF_042739735.1 Amycolatopsis sp. NPDC059027
GCGGGCGGTGCGTGGTGTGTGCCCCGCGGCCCCCCCCCCCCCTCGCGGCCGGCCCCCTCCCGTGAAACCCCCCCGCCCGGGGGGGGGGGGCCCCCCCCCCCGCGGGCCCCCCCACCACCCACTCACCGCGCGATCGGGGTCAGGCACCACCGGACAGGGACGGGGAGGGCGGATGGTGACTCGGGCAAGGGCGGCGATGGCAGCCGCACTCGCGGCCATCGTGGCCACCGCGCTCGCCGTACCGAGCTCAGCGGGTTCGGACGTGCCCGCGGACACCGGAAAGATCACCAAGCGCCTGCGCGACGTCTGCGCGTTCCCGGCGGGATCGCGGGACGTGGTCGCCGAACTGACCATGACGCGGCCCGGAACGGCTCGCCAGGGATCGCCCATCACGCCTGAAGACGTCTCGCTGAAGTTCACCTTCTCGGACACGGCGGTGGCAGCGCTGAGGGAACCCGGCGTCACCGCGATCGACGGCATGGCCACCGTCGCGGTGGACGCGGCCAAGGCCGAGCCATCGGCGGTGTCGATCTCCGGCACCCTGCCGAGGACCCCGCTGCCCGCCACCGGCGAGCTGGAGCTGGAACTGCCTGGCAAGATCACCCCGGCGATCACGGCGCCCGCTTCCGGCACGGTGTCCTTCACCGCCGGACCGACGACGTTGGTCCTTTCGCCACACAAGGCGGACGGCTCCGCGGCAGGGGACGTCGTACCGGTGCACTGCGCGGTCGCGGCCGGACAGGACATCGTGCTGGGAAACGTCCAGATCCTCCCGCCGCCGGAACCCTCGCCCAGCACGCCGGGAACGGTGTCCGGTACGGCGACGGCCACGAGAGGCCGCCCCGCGGCGGGTGCTTCGAGCGCGGAACCCCGTGCGGACTCGGCGAAACCCGCGGACACCGACCCGATCAAGACCTGCGGCGAACCCGATCCCGGCAGCCCCCGGATCCTCTACAAGTTCTGGGCCTATTACCCGCTCGTCGGCCACGTCACGGTGAAGAAGCTCAAGGCGGGCGTCGTGTTCGGCCCGCCGGGGTACATGAGCGCACAGATTCTTTACTGGCTCGGCTCGCACAAGGAGTACTGCGGTGGCGTGCTGGGGAGCCTGCACTGGCCCGCCGGGCAAGGGAAGTTCACCGTCTTCCGCTTCGTGGACACCGCGGCGACGGCCGAGATCCTCCAGCGGGGCCCGGTGACGGGCACCATCTACAACGGCGTGCTCGCCGGACGGGCCGCGGCCGATCTGCGCCTTGGCAAGGTATCGGTGCACGGAACACCGCTGGAAGTCGGCCGGGACTGCGGGACCGTCACCCCGGTTCCGCTGACCTTCCGATCCCGGCCGGGCGACTGGAACCCGATCGGAAACCCGGCCGGATTCCTGGAAGCCGACTTCACGATCCCGGACTTCGCGCGCTGCCAGGACGAAGAAAACCTCGACCCGCTGTTCACCGGAATGATCACCGGACCGGAAAACCACATCCGGCTCGATTTCGGGAACGTCGTCTTCTGTAATCCACCTGGCAAGGAATGTGTTCCGCCGCTGTGAAACCGGCGCTGTGAAACCCGGTGCTGTGAACTCAGGGAGGTCCGTGTGATCACCGTCCCCAAGGCGGCGGCACAGAGCCTGGCCGCGGCCGGCCAGGTGGGCAGGCTGTGCTCACTCGGCCTCGATGTGCTCCGGCTGACGTTCAAACGGCCGTTCCCGTTCCGCGAATTCGTGCGGCAGGGCTGGTTCATCGTCAGCGTGTCGATCCTGCCCGCCGTGCTGGTCGCGATCCCGTTCGGCGCCGTGCTCGCCCTGCAGCTGGGCACGCTGACCCGGCAGATCGGCGCGCAGTCGTTCACCGGGTCGGCGAGTGTGCTCGCGGTGATCCAGCAGGCCAGCCCGTTGATCACGTCGCTGCTGATCGCGGGCGCGGGCGGTTCGGCGATCTGCGCGGACCTCGGGTCCCGCACGATCCGCGAGGAGATCGACGCGATGGAGGCGCTGGCGGTCTCGCCCGTCCATCGCCTCGTGGTGCCGAGGGTCTACGCCGCCGTGCTGGTGAGCGTGCTGCTCAACGGCATGGTCAGCGTGGTCGGGGTGCTCGGCGGGTACGTGTTCAACGTCGTCGTGCAGGACGGCACGCCGGGGGCGTATCTGGCCACGTTCAACGCGCTGGCACAGCTGCCGGACCTGTGGATCAGCGAGATCAAGGCGGTGCTGTTCGGCTTCGTCGCCGGGGTGGTCGCGGCCTATCGGGGGCTGCATCCGGCGGGGGGCCCGAAAGGCGTCGGGGACGCGGTGAACCAGGCCGTGGTGATCACGTTCCTGCTGCTGTTCTTCCTCAACTTCGTCCTCACCACGATCTATCTCAAGATCGTTCCGCCGAAGGGCCTGTGAACCATGGTCGTCACGGATTCCCCCGGCCGCGTGAGCCGATCGCTCGACGGCTTCGGCAGGCTCGGTGACCAGCTCTCGTTTTCCGTCCGTGCGTTGCTGTGGGCGCCGCGGGTCGTGCGCCGCCATTTCGGTGAGGTCGTCCGCCTGCTCGCCGAGGTCAGCTTCGGGTCCGGCGCGCTCGCGGTGATCGGCGGCACGATCGGGGTGATGGTCGGGCTGTCCGTGTTCACCGGCACGGTCGTTGGCCTGCAAGGGTTTTCCGCGCTGAACCAGATCGGCACCTCGGCCTTCGCCGGGTTCCTCTCCGCGTACTTCAACACGCGTGAGATCGCACCGCTGGTGGCCGGGCTCGCGCTGTCGGCGACCATCGGGTCCGGGTTCACCGCGCAGCTGGGTGCGATGCGGATCTCCGAGGAGATCGACGCGCTCGAAGTGATGGCCGTGCCGAGCCTGCCGTTCCTGGTGACCACCCGGATCGTCGCCGGGTTCATCGCGATCATCCCGCTGTACGTGATCGGCCTGCTCACCTCGTATCTGGCCGCCAGGACCGTGACGGTGCAGGTCTACCAGCAGTCCCCGGGCACCTACGACCACTACTTCACGTTGTTCCTGCCACCGGCCGACGTGCTCTACTCCTTCGCGAAGGTGCTGGTGTTCAGCGTGGTCGTGATCCTCGGCCACTGCTACTACGGCTACCGCGCTTCCGGCGGCCCCGCCGGGGTGGGTGTCGCGGTCGGGCGCGCGGTGCGCTCGGCGATCGTCACCATCGCGATCCTCGATTTCTTCCTCAGCCTGGCGATCTGGGGCACGACGACCACCGTGCGGATCGCGGGATGAGCGTCTTCGAGGAGCGTTACCGGAGCCCGCGGATGCGGTTGCTCGGCCTTGTGTACCTCATGGTCGTCGCCGTCTTCCTGAGCCTGACCGTGGCCGTCTACCGGGACGTCTTCGCCACCGACGTCGCGGTGACACTGCGCACCGACCGGGCGGGGAGCCAGCTGCAGACCGACGCCGACGTCAAACTGCGCGGGGTGATCGTCGGGCGGGTACGCGCGGTGCGCAGCGACGGCCGCGGCGCCGAACTGGACCTCGCACTCGACCCCGCGCAGGCCGCCAGGATCCCCCGGAACGTCACCGCCCGGCTGCTGCCCAAAACCCTGTTCGGCGAACGTTTCGTGGACCTGGTCGTCGCCGGGCTCGCTTCCGGGCATCTCGCCGCGGGCGACGAGATCGGCCAGGACCACTCGGCCACCTCGGTGGAGCTGGAGCGGGTGCTGGACAACCTGCTGCCGTTGGTGCGGTCGGTGCGCCCCGACAAGCTCGCGTCGATGCTGACCTCGGTGTCCCAGGCCTTCGACGGCCGCGGGAAGTCCTTGGGCGAAACGCTGGTCCAGGTCGGCAAGTACGTCGGCGAGCTGAACCCCCAGCTGCCCGACATCACCGCGGACATCCGGAGTTTCGCCACCGTGGCCGACACCTACGCCGACGCGGCAGGCGACTTCCTGCGCGGCCTGTCCGATTTCGCCGTGACCAGCCGGACACTCGTCCGGCAACAGGCGAACCTTCAGACGCTGTACCAGACGCTGACCGGGGCGTCCCAGGACCTCACCACGTTCCTGGCGCGGAACAAGGACAACCTGATCTCGCTGTCGGGCACGAGCAGGCCGACGCTGGACCTGCTGGCCCGGTACGCCCCGGAGTACGGCTGTGTCCTGCGCGCGGTCGCGGACTTCAAGCCGAGGGTGGACAAGGCGTTCGGCAAGGACACCGGCAGGCCCGGCCCGAAGGCCACGCTGACCGTCACCCACGACCGGGGCAAGTACCTGCCCGGCACGGACGATCCCGTCTACGACCAGAAGGCCGGCCCGCGCTGCGACGGGCTGCCCCCGCCGGACAGCGGGGTCGGAACCGCCAATTCACCGCAGGAGCAACGGCTTCTGGCCGCGCTGCTGGCTCCGGTGCTCGGTTCGGGACCGGCCCGGGTACCGGGGTGGAGCGGGTTGCTGGTCGGGCCGTTGCTACGGGGAGCGGAGGTCGAGGTGAAATGAGGGGACTGCTGGCTCCGCTGCTCAAGCTGTCCGTCTTCGCATTGGTGACGCTGGTGTCGACCGGGGTGCTCGCGGTCACCATCGCCAACTTCGATCCGCGGTCCGCCGAGCGCTACTCGGCGCGGTTCACCGACGTCACCTCGTTGGTCGTCGGCGACGACGTCCGGATCGCCGGGGTGCGGGTGGGCGAGGTGAAAGGCATCGAGCTCGTCGACCAACGGATCGCGCACGTCGTGTTCTCGGTCGACGCCCGGCACGGGCTGCCCGCCGCGGTGACCGCGACCATCAAGTACCGCAACATGATCGGACAGCGGTACGTCGCACTGGAACGCGGCCCCGGCCCACCGCGCGACATCCTGGCGCCGGGCTCCGAGATCCCGCTCGAACGCACCCACCCGGCACTCGATCTGACCGTGTTGTTCAACGGGTTCAAACCGCTGTTCCAGGCGCTGTCGCCGGACGAGGTGAACAAGCTGTCCGGCGAGATCGTCCAGGTCCTGCAGGGTGAAGGGGGCACGGTGGAAGGCCTGATCCGGCACACCGCCTCGCTCACCTCGACGCTGGCGGGCAAGGATCAGGTGATCGGCGAGGTGCTCGGCAACCTCAACCGGGTGCTCGACGAGGTCAACGCCCGCGACGGGCAACTGTCCACTTTGCTCGGTACGCTGCGGGACTTCGTCAGCGGTTTCGCCGCCGACCGGGAGCCGATCGGTGACGCGATCAGCGCGATGTCCGAGCTCACCGGCGCCACCGCCGGACTGCTCGCCGACGGCCGCGAGCCGCTCAAGGACGGGATCGTCGCGCTCGGCCAGGTGTCGAAGAACCTCGCCGACAACGACCGGATCGTGGACTCCGCGCTCCGCAACCTGCCGGTGAAGATGGGGAGTATCACGCGCACCGCGTCGTACGGTTCGTGGCTGAACTTCTTCCTCTGCGGCGCGAACGCCGACTCGCCGCCGGCACCGCGGGACGGGCTTCCGTTGCCGCTGGCCGGCATCCCGGTGACCGAGGGGCGGTGCCGGTCGTGAAGTCCTTCCAGGAACGCAACCAGGTCGTCGTCGGGGCGGTGAGCACGGTCGTGCTCGTACTGATCGGCTTGGCCGCGTTCTACTCGGACGACCTGCCCGTCATCGGCGGTGGCACCACCTACACCGCTTATTTCAGCGAAGCGGCCGGAATCCTGGAGAGCAACGAGGTCCGGGCCGCCGGAGTCCAGGTCGGCACGGTGACCGGCGTGGAGCTGGATGGCGATCACGTCAAGGTGCGGTTCCGGGTGCGCGACGCCCGGCTCGGCGATCACACCACGGTCGCGATCCGGATCAAGACGTTGCTCGGCGCGAAGTTCCTCGCACTCGATCCACAGGGCGAAACGGCACAGGATCCGAACAGCCCGATCCCGCTGACCAGGACCGTCGCGCCGTACGACATCAACCAGGTCTTCGACCGGCTGTCATCGACCGTCACCGAGATCGACACCGGGCAGCTCGCCGAATCCCTGCGCGTGCTTTCCGGCACCTTCAAGGATTCCCCGCCGCAGGTCCGGTCCGCTTTGGACGGTCTGTCCGCCCTGTCGAAGACGATCTCCTCCCGGGACACCGAACTGGCCAAGCTGCTCGGCAACACGCAGCAGATCAGCCGGACCTTCGCCGACCGGGACGCCGATGTGGCGAAACTGCTCACCGACGGCAACAAGCTGCTCGGCGAGATCCGGGCGCGCCGGGATTCCATCGCGAAGCTGCTGACCGGCACACGTGAGCTGGCGAAGCAGCTTTCCGGCCTGGCGACCGACAACTCCGCCCAGCTGCGACCGGCCTTGGAGCAACTGGACCGGGTCAACACCGTGCTGCGCCGCAATCAGGACAACCTCGCCAAGAGCCTGGCGCTGGCGGGGCCGTTCTACCGCCTGCTCGGCAACGCCGGCGGCAACGGCCGCTGGCTCGACACCTACATCTGCGGCCTGATCCTGCCGGACGACACTGCCCCGCCGGGCAAGTGCGTTGCCCCGAAAGGACCACCCCGGTGACGGCACCGAGCGCGCGTACCCCCAATCCCGGTTTCCGGCGCGGACTGCGCGCGCTGGCCATCCTGGTCGTGCTCGCGACGGCGTTGGCGGGCCTCACCTGGTGGGTCTTCGGCCCTGCTGGTGGAAGTAGCCGGGTGACCGTGTACTTCGGCTCGGCGGTCGGTCTCTACCCGGGTTCCACGGTGCGGGTGCTGGGGGTTCCGGTGGGCAGGGTGGACGAGGTGACGCCGGTCGGAACCCGTGTCAGGGCCGAGCTTTCGGTCCGTGAAGGCCAGGCCGTGCCCGCCGGGGTGACGGCGGTCGTGGTCGCGCCGAGCCTGGTCAGCGACCGGTACGTCCAGCTGTCCCCGGTGTACACCGGCGGCCCTCGGCTCGAGTCCGGCGCGGTGATCCCGGTCGAGCGAACCGTCACCCCGGTCGAGCTGGACGAGCTCTACAAGAGCGTGAACCAGCTGTCGACCGCGCTGGGGCCCGCCGGGGCGAACTCGGGCGGCGCGCTGTCGAACCTGCTGGACGTGCTCGCGAAGAACGCGCAGGGCAACGGAGCGACCCTCAACCAGACGATCAAGCGGTTCGCCGACGCCACCAGGACGCTGGCAGGGACCTCCGGGCAGCTCTTCGGCACCGTCGACGGCCTGCGGAAGTTCACCACCATGCTGGCGAACAACGACGGCCAGGTCTCCGAGTTCACTCGGCAGTTGCAGGACGTTTCGGGGTTCCTCGCCGCCGAACGCGGCGATCTGGGCGGCGCGCTCGGCGAACTGGCGAACGCGCTGGAACTCGTCCGCGGCTTCGTACGGGACAACCGCGGCCAGCTCAAGTCCAATGTGGACAAACTGGCCGAGATCAGCGGGGTACTGGTCGACCAGCGGCAGTCGCTGGCGGAGGCGCTGGACACCGCGCCCAACGCGCTGGACAACCTGTACCACGCGATCAACCCGGCCACCGGGGCGCTGGAGACCAGGGCGAATCTGCTCGAGTACTTCGACAAACCGGCCGAAGTGGACTCCGGAAGGCTTCCGGCGGACGCGCCGCCCTTGCCGCTGCCGCTGGCCGGACCCGCTTATCTTGGGGGTGGGCACTCATGACCTGGTGGCGGCTGCTGCCTGTCGGGCTTTCCGCGCTGCTGCTGACCGCGTGCGGTGCGGACGGCTTCCCCGGCCTGTACGAGATGCCGTTGCCCGGCGGCGCCGATCTCGGGGACCATCCGTACCGGCTCACCGTCGAATTCGCCGACGTACTCGACCTGGTCCCGCAGGCCGGGGTCAAGGTCGGCGACGTACCGGTCGGCAGGGTGGATCGGATCGGCCTCGGTGCGGACGGCTGGACCGCCGAGGTCGGATTGCTGGTCAACGGTTCCGTGGCGCTGCCCGGCAACGCGATCGCGAGTGTGCGCCAGTCGAGCCTGCTCGGGGAGAAGTTCGTCGAGCTCGCGCCGCCGCGCGGCGAACCCGCGGTGGGCGGACTGGCGGACCACGCGACCATCCCGTTGGCCCGTACCAGCCGCAACGCGGAGGTGGAGGAGGTCTTCGGCGCGTTGTCGCTGCTGCTCAACGGCGGCGGCGTCGCGCAGTTCCAGGTCATCGCCAAGGAGGTGGACAACGCGCTCGCCGGAAACGAAAGCGGTATCCGTGCGCTGCTGGCCAATACCGGCAAATTCGTGTCCGAAATGGACTTTCATCGTGGCGAGATCACCAAGGCGCTGGACAGCCTGAACCGGCTTTCGCTGACCCTGGCCGGTCAACGCGAACGGATCGGCGGGGTGCTGGCCGATCTTGGGCCGGGCATCGACGTCCTCGCCAGGCAACGCGGCCAGCTGGTCGGCCTGTTGCGGTCGCTGGACACGCTGTCCGGCGTGGCAGTGGACACCATCCGCAAGTCCAAGGACGACATGATCGCCGATCTGCGTGCGCTCGCGCCGATTCTGCGCAACTTGGCCGATGCGGGCAAAAACCTGCCCGAGGCGTTCGAACTGCTCCTGACCTACCCCTTCACCGACTCCGCGGCCCGGTCGGTGCGTGGCGACTACACCAACGTCTTCATCGACCTCGGTCAAGTGCGTGCCGATGCCACGGCTCCCGGTGCTCCCGCGCTGCCGTTGCGGCCGCTGGACCCGCCCGTGATCGGGGGAGGGCGCTGATGCTGACTCGCAGGATCAAGCTGCAGGTGGCCGTGTTCGTCATCGTCGCGCTGGTCGGCATGAGCTACGTCGGCGCCCGGTACGCCGGACTGGACGAACTGTTCGGCGGTGGCGGGATGCTGGTCAAGGTCGAGCTGGCCGAGTCCGGCGGGCTGTTCCCCAACGCCGAGGTGACCTACCGGGGCGTGCAGGTCGGCAGGGTCGGGCCGATGCGGCTGACCGAGGACGGCCTCGAAGCCGAGCTGCGGCTGAACCGTTCGGCGCCGGAGATCCCGCGGGATCTCGACGCCGTGGTCGCCAACCGGTCCGCGGTCGGTGAGCAGTATCTGGATCTGCGGCCGCGACGGGACGACGGGCCGAAACTCGCTGACGGCACGGTGATCCCGCGCGGTGTCGTCCGGCTGCCGATGCCGGTGGAGACCGTGCTGACGAACCTTGACAGCCTGGTCTCGTCGGTGCCCACCGATTCCCTCCGGACCGTCGTCGACGAACTCGACCAGGCGTTCCGCGGCCGCGGCGACGATCTGGGGATGCTCCTGGACACCACGCACGATTTCGTGCGGACGGCGACGGAGCACCTGCCGCAGACCAAGCAATTGATCACCGACGCGAACACCGTGCTGCGGACGCAGAGCGAACAGTCACCCGCGATCGGCTCGTTCAGCAAGGACGTGCGGCTGCTCGCCGAACGGCTTCGCGATTCCGACTCCGACCTGCGCAGGCTCATCGCCGCGACACCTCCGGTGGCCGAGGAGGCGACAGCGCTGCTGCGAGAGTCCGGGGCCGGCCTCGGCGTGTTGTTCGCGAACCTGCTGACGCCCGCGAAGGTGTTCCAGGTGCGCGGCGGCGCCCTCGAAGAACTGCTGAGCCAGTACCCCCTCGCGGTCGGCGCCGGATACCACGTGATCGGGCCGGACGGGGCCGCCAATCTCGCGCTGGTACTGAACTTCCACAATCCGCCGTCGTGCCGGGCGGGCTACGACGGGACTCCGTACCGGCAGGGCGCCGACACCGCGCCCGCGTCGCCGAACACCGGCGCCCGGTGTGCGCTTCCGGCAGGGAGCCCGAGCTCCGTGCGTGGTTCGCAGAACGTGCCACGGGGCGGCCCGGTCCCGGATCCGCCGCCGCTGCTGGCGGATCTGACGACGCCCGGTCCGGAAACGTTGTCGCTGCGGCAGTTGTTCGGCCTGAACTGACAGGAGCCCGTGCTGCGCTCGGCCGCTCGCGTTTCTCGACGAGGTGGCCGCCAGGGCGGATACCGGCACCAGCACCGCCACGGCGGTCACCGTTGTCGCGCGGCGTGTCGGTGGGGGCTGGAAGATCAGCCGGCCGATCCCACGCCGAGTGGCTACGGGCCGGTTCACCCGGCGGAGGGAACCCAGGGACCGAGGTGCAGCTTGATGCCGTTGTCCGGGCCGGGGATGAGCAGGTTGAGCATAATGGTGGACAGCCCGCAGCCAGTGAATTCGGGAATGGCGAAGATACCGGAAACGTAGCCACCCTTGAAGATGTCGTAATCCGGCGCGGACACCAGATCGATCGACGCCGGCTTGCTCGTCGTGCAGTTGTCGCCGACCAGCAAGGGGAAGCCCACGGCTTTGACGTCCTTGAGCTTGAGGGTGACATCGGCGTGCGCGGTGATCTTCCCGCCGTGCAGAATTCCGGTGATCGGACCGGCCTGGCTGAATTCGACCGTCGCCGTCGTCGGGATGACCCCGAAGATCTTGAAGCTCCCCGCCGCGGGTGGCAGTGTGATGTCCGCGGTGAAATCGGCCCTGTCCTTGGCCGGGTCGACCTTGACGATCTGGCCGGAGAGCTTGCCGGCGCCGATTTCCACCGAGGAGTCCAGTTTCTTGATGGTCGAGGTGCCACCGGTGATCGTCAGGCTGATCTTGGGCAGTCCGCCATCCGCCGGTGCGCCGCCCGCCACAGGTGTGCCGAGCACCGCGCCGGTCAGCCCCATGACGAGGCTGATCACGGCGATCCTGGATCCGATCCTTGGCGATCTGAAACGACCCAACATGGAAGTCTCCCGAATCTTTGATTTCCGGCGGAAGATCGAATGAGAGATTAAACGATGATTCTGTGGTGCGCAGTGGAGTAGTCTACTCGCCCCATTTATGGTCACAAGATCCGTCCGTCCGTTGACCGATCCAGGATTTGCGGAGACGGTTTGTTGTCAGTGAGTTCCGTGATTTGTTCTCCGTTTTGTCGGTCCGATGACAATGAAGTCATGCCAGGTGCCGCGCGTGCCGAAATCACGGTCGAACCGGCTCCTGCCGGGCACCCGTGCTACGCGCGGGAGCGAGAAGCGCCGCGATCGGTCCGATGAGCGAGTGCTCACTTACCACTCTCGGGAGAGGGTGCTCCGGCAGTCGTCGAGGAGGGGTGCGCGCATGCCGTGCCGTTCGGCCCGACGCGCACGGTGCCCTGGTGAGGGCGCTCTCCAGCCCGGTGGTCCACGACCGGCCGGGCGAAAATTCACCAGACTGGTGAGATTTCCCCCGATCTGTCGATAAAGCACCCGCTTAGTACGCTGTGCCCCAGGACGAGCGAAGGAGCACGGATGCGGATCGGGACCCAGATCAACTACGCGGGCGGATTCGCCGACAGCGTCGCGGACATCGTCGAGCTGGAGAAGGTCGGGCTCGACATCGTCTTCGTGCCGGAGGCGTACTCGTTCGACGCGGTCAGCCAGCTCGGTTACGTCGCCGCGAAGACCGAGCGCGTGGAGATCGCCTCGGGCATCTTCCAGATCTACACCCGCACGCCGACGCTGACGGCGATGACCGCGGCCGGGCTCGACTTCGTCTCGGGCGGCCGGTTCACGCTGGGCCTCGGCGCGTCCGGACCGCAGGTGATCGAGGGCTTCCACGGCGTGAAGTACGACGCCCCGCTCGGCCGTACCCGCGAGATCATCGACATCTGCCGCCAGGTTTGGCGCCGCGAGCGCGTCGTGCACGACGGCAGGCACTACACGATCCCGCTGCCGCCGGAGCAGGGCACCGGGCTCGGCAAGCCGCTCAAGCTGATCAACCACCCGGTGCGCGAGCGTATCCCGATCCTGCTCGCCTCGATCGGCCCGAAGAACGTCGCCCTCACCGCGGAGCTGGCCGAGGGCTGGGAGCCGATCTTCTTCCACCCCGAGAAGGCCGCCGACGTCTGGGGTGACGCGCTCGCCGAGGGCAAGGCCAAGCGGGACCCGTCGCTGCCGGAGCTGGACACCTTCGTCGGCGCCGCGCTCGCGATCGGGGACGATGTCGACCACCTGCTGGACCACCTGCGCGGGATGCTGGCCCTCTACATCGGCGGGATGGGCGCGCGGGGCAAGAACTTCTACAACGACCTTGCCCGCCGCTACGGCTACGAGGCCGAGGCGAAGCTGATCCAGGACCTCTACCTGGACGGCAAGAAGGAGGAGGCCGCGGCCGCCGTCCCGGTCGAACTGCTGCGCGCGATCTCGCTGGTCGGCCCGGCGGGCTACGTCAAGGAGCGGCTCGCCGCGTTCAAGGAGGCCGGGGCGACCACGCTGGTCGTGAACCCGCTGCTGCCCGGCCGCGAGGCTCGCGTCGAGGCCGTCGCCAAGCTCCGGGAACTCCTCGGCTGACGCCGCGGCGTCAGGGCGCCGGAGCGGCGAACACGGCCGTCCGGTGCCCGGCGCTCGCGGTGTCGTAGGTGCCGTGGCAGGTGATCAGCCGGAGTTCGGGGCCACCCGAATCCGGCGCGACGAGCGCGCTGTCCGGGGCGTCCGCCGGGAAATCAGCCACTCGGCGCACGACGAACCGGCTGGCCTGCCCGGTGTCGTCACGCACCGTGATCTCGTCGCCGGGGAGCAGGATGGCGAGCCTGCCGAAGGCGCCGTGCGCGTACCCGAAGCCCGCGTTCCCGGCCATGACGGCGACTCCGGCGTCGCCGGGCGCGGGCCCGTCGGCGAACCAGCCGACGCCCGCGGCGGTGCCCGGCATCTCCCGGCGGCCGTCGGCGGTGTGCCCGAGTTCGACGAGCTTTCCGCTGGTCAGGCCCAGCACCGGGATTTCGAGGGCGGCCGGTTTCGCGGCCGGGTGACCGGCTGCGGGCGAGACATTCCCAGCGGGCATGGGTGTGGTGCCGACCGCCGCGGGCGTCAGTGCGAGCGAGACGCCGAGCAGTATCCCGCCGAGGCCCACGATGACGGCGCTCGCCGCGGCGAGCAGCGGGACGAGTTCACCTCGCCGCTCGGGTCGTCGGATCACGTTCACCTGCTGCTCCACCCCGGTCTGATGCCCAGTGATCGCTCCGGCACCCCGATGTCGTTACCGAATTGAGTCCTCGGCGCCCCGGATTCACTCGGACGGGTTACCTGTCTGTAATCTGTGGTGATAACACGGCGGAGGTACGCCGCCAGAAAGTTGTCAAAACCACGTGACTTGTGAGGGATTTCGGCCAATATCAGGTGAACAGGGGGTTGAATCCAGGACACGGAACGACCCCGGAGGATTTCGCAGCGGAAGTGAGGTGCACCCGGCTGTGCCGAAGATCGCGTCGAAGATCGAGAAGTCCGCGGTGGGCGTGCTGGACGTCGGATCGTTCAGTGCGCGCCTGGTGGTGCTGGAGCCCGGCGGGACACCGCTCGACCCGGCGCTGTCCCACCAGACCCGGCTCCGGCTCGACCGCGAACTCGACCCGGCGGGGCGCCTGACCGAACGCGGGATCGCGGCGGTGTCGGCCGCGGTGTCGGCCGGGATCACTATGGCCGCCAAGCACGGGGTCACCGACGTGTACCCGCTGGCGACGTCCTCGATCCGGGACGCGCGCAACGCGCGGGAGGTGGTCCGGCGGATCGCCGAGGAGACCGGCGTCGAGCTGCGGTTCCTGTCCGGTCGCAGGGAAGCCGAACTGGCCTACCTCGGTGCGCGCCGCTGGTACGGTGCCGGCGCCGGGCCGCTGCTGGTCCTCGACATCGGCGGCGGGACGGTCGAACTGGCCGCGGGCCGTGGCGAGCAGGCCGCGTTCGCGCGGTCGCTGCGGCTGGGTGCGCGGTCGATGACCCGCGACTGGCTGCCCGTCGAACCCGTTTCCGGCAAACGCGCCGGCGCGCTGCGGGAGCACGCGCTCGAAGAGGTCACCGAGGCGCTCGGCGACGTCCTGCCGGAGATCGCCGATCACCGCGTGGTCGGCTGCTCGAAGGTGCTGCGCCAGCTCGCCAGGCTCGCGGGCGACCGGCCCGGAAAGGCACGCGAGCTGCGGCTGGAGGACCTCCGCGCGTGGATCCCGCGGCTGGCCGCGCTCCCGTCGGCCCGCCGGGCCGAGCTGCCCGGGATCTCGCGGGTCCGCGCCCGGCAGGCGCTCGCCGGCGCGATCGTCGCGGAGGCGCTGCTCACCGTCTCCGGCGGCAAGGTGGCCATCTGCCCGTGGTCGACCAGGGACGGCCTGCTGCTCACCCTGCTCGACCGGCGTGGTGAACCGGTGCGCGCCCAGCGCCGGGTGGCCTAGTCACCGGTACTGGTGCCGGGACGGAAAACCGGGTAACCAGAGAAGATGAACGATCCTTTCGGGGAAGAGGACGAGAAGCAGCCGAAGCTGCCCGATCCCCAGCTGCCCGGCGACGTCCCTGCCGCGCCGGGCCCGGATCTGACGCCGGGCCGCACCCGGGACGTCGATCCGCCGCCCGGCACCGACGAACCGCTCGGCGAGCCGCCGGACTAGCGGTCGAACTCGCGGACCCGGGAGGCGTCGCGCCGCACCGGCTGCCTGCCGATCGGCTGCACCGGCGGCTCGCCGGGGTCGATCGGCGGGATCGGCAGCCGTACCGGTTCCGCGGTCACGGTGAACTTCTCGCCGTGGTGACACAGTTCGAGCGGTTCGCCGGCCAGGACGTGGTAGGTGGCCTCGTCGCGGTCGATCTCGACCTGGAACCGGGTTTCGCGGAAGCACAGCCGGAAGGTGATCCGGTTCAGCTGCGGCGGCAGCCGGGGCGCGAACGTCAGGTCGCCGCCGTGGTCGCGCAGCCCGCCGAACCCGGCGACGGCGCCCTGCCACGCCCCGGCCAGCGACGCCATGTGGATGCCGTTGCGGACGTTGTTGTGCACGTCGTGCAGATCGGTCAGCGCCGCCTCGGCGAGGTAGTCGTAGGCGAGCTCCAGCTGGCCGACCTCGGCCGCGACGACGGCCTGGGTGCCCGCCGAGAGCGAGGAGTCCCGCACGGTGCGCGCCTCGTAGTAGGCGAAGTTGCGGGCCTTCTCCTCGGGACTGAACGAGTCCCCGCAGAGGTACAGCGCGAGCACCAGGTCGGCCTGCTTGACGACCTGCTTGCGGTACAGGTCGAAGTACGGGTAGTGCAGCAGCAGGGGATAGTGCCGGGGGTCCGTGCCCGCGTAGTCCCATTCGTCGTGGTCGAGAAAGCCTTCGGACTGCGGGTGCACGCCGAGGTCGGCGTCGTAGGGCAGGTACATCGTCTCGGCGGCGGCGCGCCACGAGTCGATCTCCGGGGCGTCCACGCCGAACTCGGCGGCGAGGTCGGGATGCCGTTCACAGGTCCACACCGCGCCGTGCAGGTTCCGCCGGGCCATGAGGTTCGTGTAGACGTTGTTGTCCGCCACCGCGGAGTACTCGTCCGGCCCGGTCACCCCGTCGATGCGGAACGCGCCGTGCCGGTCGTGGTGGCCGAGCGACGCCCACAGCCGCGCCGTCTCCACGAGCAGTTCGGCACCGCACTCCCGCTCGAACTCCTCGTCCCCGGTGGCGCCGAGGTATCGCAGCACCGCGTCCGCGATGTCCGCGCTGACGTGGAACGCGGCGGTGCCCGCCGGCCAGTACGCCGAACACTCCGCGCCGTTGATGGACCGCCACGGGAACGCCGCGCCGCGCAGCCCGAGCTGGTGCGCGCGCTCCTTCGCCTTGTCCATTGTGGAGTGTCGCCAGCGGAGCGCGTCGCGCGCGGCGTCCGGCATCGTGTAGGTCAGCACCGGCAGCACGAAGGATTCGGTGTCCCAGAAGGCATGCCCGTCGTAGCCCGGCCCGGTCAGGCCCTTCCCGGCGATCGCCCTGCTCTCCCCGCGGGCCCCGGCCTGCAGCAGGTGGAACAACGCGAACCGGACCGCCTGCTGGAGTTCGGCGTCGCCGTCGATCTCGATGTCCGAGGTGGCCCAGAAGTCGTCGAGGAACGCCCGCTGCTCGGCGAGCAGGCCCTTCCAGCCGGTCTGCCGTGCCCCGGCGAGCGCGGCGTCGACCTGCGCGCGCAGCGCCGGGACGGACCGCTGCGCCGACCAGCCGTAGGCGAGGTACTTCGTGATCCGCAGCCGCCCGCCCTTCGGGACGTCGACGGCGACGGTGAGCCGGGCCAGGTCGTCCTCGGCGTGGATCCGGGTGCGGACGCCGTCGTCGACCTCGATCTTGTGGTCCATCGCCGCGGCCATCCGCAGCCCGGACACCCGGGTCTGGTGCACCAGCACGGCGTTGTACTGCTCGGCGTGGCTGAACAGCGAGACCAGCGGGGACTCCAGCGCCGCCGCGACCCGCGGGTCCCTGGTGTCCGATTCGATCGGCTCGTTGGCGAGCAGATCCGACTGCGCCACCAGCTGGAGGTCGTCGTCCAGTGGTTCGACCTCGTAGCGGATCGCCGCCACCGCGCGCTGCGTGAACGACACCAGCCGTTCGGTGCGCACGCGGACCCGGCGCCCGGTCGGCGAGGACCATTCGGTGGTGCGGGTCAGCGTGCCCTTGCGGAAGTCGAGCACGCGGTCGTGCGCGGTCGCGGTGCCGTAGCGCATGTCGAGCGGTTCGTCCTCGACGAGCAGCCGGATGATCTTGCCGTCGGTCACGTTCACGACGGTCTGGCCCTCTTCGGGATAGCCGTACCCGGCCTCGGCGTAGGGCAGGTCGTGCTGCTCGTAGAACCCGTTGAGATAAGTGCCCGGCAGTCCGCGCGGTTCGGCCTCTTCGAGCGTGCCGCGCAGCCCGATGTGCCCGTTCGACAGCGCGAACGCCGATTCGGTGCGCTGTAAGGCGTCGACGTCCATTCCGCACCAGCGCAGTTCCCACGGCGCGCATTCGTAGCCGTGTCCCGGCATGGTGCCCTGTCCAGGAAAGCTCACTCCGACTCCAGCAGTTCGGCGAGATCGTCCACAACGACGTCGGCGCCGTGCGCGCGCAGTTCGCCCGCCTGGTGCGCGCGGTTGACGCCGACGACGAATCCGAAGCCGCCGGCCCGACCGGCCTGGACCCCGGACTGCGCGTCCTCGAACACCGCCGCGTGCGCGGGTTCGACGTCGAGTGCCTTGGCCCCGGCGAGGAAGGAATCCGGCGCCGGCTTGCCCTTCAGGTGGTCCCGGCCGATCACCAGGCCGTCGATCCTGGCCTCCACGAACGGCGTCAGGTCCGCCGCGTCGAGCACCTTGGCGCCGTTGGCCGAGGACGTCACGACCGCGATCCGCAGCCCGGCGTCCTTGACGGCCCGCAGATAGCGCACCGAACCGGGATAGGGATTCACCCCGCGTTCGTCGATGATCTTCAGCACCAGCTCGTTCTTGCGGTTGCCGACGCCGTTGACCGTTGCCGTGTCGTTCGCGTCGTCCGGTTGCCCATCGGGGAGTTCGATTCCGCGGGATCGCAGGAATTCGCGGACGCCGTCGGCGCGCGGCCTGCCGTCGACATACGCGGCGTAGTCCTGGTCGGTGAACGGGGTGAAACCCTCGCCGTCGCGTTCCCGCAGGAACTCGTCGAACGTCCGCTTCCACGCCTCGCGGTGGAGCACGGCCGTCCCGGTCAGGACGCCGTCGAGGTCGAACAGACAGGCGGTGATGGTCTCCGGCAGTCCGAGCATGTCTGCGACGGTACCGGGCATCACCCGGTCTCGCCGGTGTTCACGGTGTCTCGGCGGGATGCGGCCGGACACGGTGGATCAGTTCGTGCACGTCCTCGTCGGCGAGCCGGTACCGCACCACCCGCCCGGTGCGCTGGGCGGCGACGAGCCCGTGCGCGCGCAGCAGCCGCAGCGCCTGCGAAACGGCGGTGTCGCTCATCCCGGTCACCGCCGCGAGGTCGGTGACGCTGATCTCGCGGGCGTAGTGGATGGACACCAGCAGCGCGAGCCGGGACGGATCGGCGACGACCGAGAACCGCCGTGCCCACTCGTCGATCACCGCGCGGTCGCCCAGCCCGGCGACGGCCGCGGCGACACGGTCGGGGTCGATGAGGCGGGGGCCGGGCTCGGTGCTCACGCGCCGATGATGGCAGCCCGGCCGCGGCCGGACCAGTTCAGGCGGCCTGGGCCAGCGTGGCGAAATGCGTGGCCGCGCGGTCGAGCGGGGCCACCGACCGGCGGACGCGGCAGAGCAGCAGCGCGCCCTCCAGGAGTTCCACCGCGGCGAAGGCGAGGTCCGTCGCCCGCTCGGCGTCGTATCCGCGTTCGGCGAGCAACTCGGCCAGCAGGGTGTGCCAGGTGTCGAACGCCTTGCGGCACGCCTCGGTGAGCGCGGGGGAGACGTTGGCCATCTCCAGTGAGACCGTGGCGAGCGGGCAGCCGCCGCGGTATTCGTCGGCGGCCAGCGCCTGCCCGGCCTTGCGGTACCACCAGCGGATCGCGTCCTCGGCGGTCTCGGTGCGTTCGAAGCCGCGCCGTACGGTTTTGGCCACGATCCCGGTGCCCAGCTCGACCGCGGCGACCCCGAGCTGTTCCTTGCCGCCGGGGAAGTGGTGATACGCCGAACCCCAGGGCGTCCCGGCCTCCTCGACCAGTCGCCGCCAGGACGTCGCCGTGTAGCCCTCGCGGCGGAACAGGGTCATCGCCGTCGAGATCATCCGCTCGCGGGTCGTGGTGTCGGGCACGTTCCCAGTCTAGTCCTTGACTAGGACGATCGTCCTGTGCTGGGGTGCCTGATAGGACGATCGTCCTAGTGACCTCGGTGAGTGGAGGCGGCATGACCGTCGAAGACGTGAACGTGGGGCAGCTGCGGGAAAAGACCATCGCGTGGCGGGATCCGCTGCCCATGGCCGGACTCGCCGCGAAACTGTCCGGAGTGGACTATCTGCGCGGGATCGCGGAGGGGTGGGTGCCGCCACCACCGATCTCCGCCCACTTCGGGCTGCGGTGGGTCAGTGTCACCGAGGGAGACATCGTCCTGGCCGCCGAGCCGGACGAGTCGCTGTACAACCCGATCGGCTCGGTGCACGGCGGGGTGGCGGCCACGATGCTGGATTCCGCGGTCGCGTGCGCGGTGCATTCGACGCTGCCCGCCGGGGTCGGCTACACCTCGGTCGAGCTGAAGGTCAACTTCGTGCGCGCGATCCACGCCGGGATGGGGGAGATCCGCGCGCACGGCTGGGTCGTCAAGGCCGGGTCGCGGGTCGCGTTCGCCGAGGGGGACATCCGGGACGCGGCGGGCCGGGTGCTGGCGACCGCGTCCAGCACCTGCCTGATCATCGCGGCCTGATCCCGGTTCGCCGGGCGGGTGCTGAAGGACGCCTTCGATGCACTCGCTGCACTGAAGGCGTCCTTCAGCGCGGCCAACGCACTGAAAGCGTCCTTCACAGCATCATCCACTTCGGACAGTGAGCCGCCGGAGCGGCTAGAGCGGCGGGCGGACGCGCCGGTTGCGGACGGCGTCCTCGCCGCCGAAACGGCTGATGATCGCCGTGAGGAGAGCTTGTGCGTCGGTGACTCGTGCCTCGCCGAATTCGTCGATCAGTTCGTCCTGGAGCGACTTCCTCAGTGTGCGAGTCTCCTCGACCGCCCTGCGTGCGTGCTCGGTGAGGTGCAGCAGGCGTGTCCGAGCGTCCTGGGGATCGGGCTCGCGGCGAAGCAGCCCACGCCGTTCGAGGTCGGCTGCGGCTTTCGAAGCGGCTTGCTGCGTCACGCCCATCCGTTCGGCGAGGGACGAGATCGACAGGGGGGCGGCGAGCACGTGCTGGAACACCACGCCGTCGTTGAACCGCAGGTCCTCGAATCCTTGCGCGGTCAGCCTTCGCCGGAGTTCGCCGGTCATCGTCCAGCCGGCGAACAAGGCGGCGAGTGACAGGTCCAGTTCGGGTGCCGTAGGATGCACAACCATGGTTGTGGAATCTAGCACGCCGCCCGGTGACCTGCTCGACGAGTTCGTCCGGGTCGCGCACCGGATCGTGTGGTGCACGCTGGTGACGGTCGATCGGCGCGGGCGCCCGCGGTCGCGGGTCGTGCACCCGATCTGGGAACGCGCCGGCGACACCGTGACGGGCTTCGTCTTCACCCGGCCGACCCCGCTGAAACTGGCCCATCTGGGGCGGACGCCGTTCGTCTCCTGCTCGTACTGGGACCCCGCGCACGAGGTCGCCGTCGCCGAGTGCGCGGCGGAGCTGCTCGACGACGAGCCCGTCCGCGAGCACGTCTGGAACCTCTTCGCCGCCGCGCCGGAACCACTCGGCTACGACCCGAAGATCCTCGGCGCGCGCGACCACCGGGACCCGGCGATCCGCGTGCTGCGGCTGACACCGTGGCGGCTCAGCTGCTCGGCAGGGACCGGCGGCCGGGCCTGGCGGGCGGCGGGCTGAAGGGGATCAGGCGGCGCCGACGCGTCGTTCGAACACCAGGCCCTCGGCGGCGCGGAGCCCGACGCTGATCGCACCGGCGAGCACACCGTCGTCGCCGAGCTCGCCCTGGACGACGGCCGGGACGAGCGGGGTGAACGCGCGCAGCGCCCGGTCGATCGGCTCCAGCAGCAGATCCGCCGCCGTGCCCATGCCCCCGCCGAGCACGATCAGCTCGGGGTCGATCACGGCCGCGACGGACGCCACGGTGTAGGCCAGCCGATCGGCTTCCGCCTCGACCGCCCGCTGCGCCAGCTCGTCGCCCTCGCGGGCGAGGCGGAACACCTCGCGAGCCGACTTCGCCGATCCCAGGCCGAGTTCCCGCGCCCCGCGCACGACGGACTGGGCGGCCGTGGCCTCCTCCAGATGACCGCGCGCGGGCGGCTCGCCCGGTTCGTCGGCCGAACGGAGCTGCCCGTACGGGAGGTAGCCGATCTCCCCGGCCGCGCCGGTGGCGCCGCGGAAGACCTGACCGTCGACCATCATGCCCATGCCGACACCGGTGCCGATCGTGATGCAGCCGAACACCGACGCGCCGCGGGCCGCGCCGCTCTCCCATTCGCCGACGGCGGTGAGATTCGCGTCGTTCTCCACCATCAGCTCGGGGCCGAGCACGGCCTCGAGGTCGTCGAGCAGCCCGGCGCGTCCCCAGCCGGGCAGGTTCGGCGCGTGCCGGAAGCAGCGCCGCGCCGGATCGGCGACACCCGGCGAGCCGAGCACGCGCACCACGATGTCGCCGGGGGCCAGGCCCGCGTCGGAGATCGTGTCGGCCGCGATCTTGCCGACCGCCGACACGAGCGCGTTGCCCGAACGGGCGGTGTTCCGCTCGTCCCGCCGCGCGACCGTCGTCCGGCCCAGGTCCGACACGGCCACCCGGATGTGTTCGCGGCCGATGTCCACGCCCAGTACGTAACCCGCGGTCGGATCCGCTTCGTAGAGCACCGCGGACCGGCCGGTGCCGGTGGAGGTGTGCCCGGTCGGGCGCGCCAGTCCCGCGGCTTCGAGCGCCAGCAGCGCCTGGCTCACCGTCGGCTTGGACAGCCCGGTGTCCTTGGCCACCTGGGGCCGGGTCGCCGGTCCGCCGCGGCGCAGCAGATCCAGCACCGCCCGCTGGTTGATCTTGCGCATCCCGGCGGGCGTGCCGACCGGCGGAGTGTCTACGCCAACCACCAGAGCCCGCTTCCTGTCGAAGGTATGGGTACTGCCAAGTTATCCGGCCGGACCGCGGCTTGGGTAAGAACCCTTCCTTTCGGCAGGGGCCGGGTGAGGGAACAGACACTCCCGGCGCGTCGTTGAACGCGGTATGAGCACGGCGGGACGCGGCCGGGTCCGCGTGGCACCAGGGGCGAAACGGGTCCGGGCCTACCTCGGCGGGCAGGTGGTGGCGGATACCGTCCACCCGCTGCTGGTGTGGGAAGTTCCTTACTACCCAACGTATTACTTCCCTCGTGCCGACGTCGTGACCGCGTTGCTCACCTCCTCCGGGAACACGGTGCGTTCGCCGAGCCGCGGAGAGGGTGTTCTTTCGACGATAAGCGCAGGCGGCGCCGAAGCGGTGGACGCCGCGCTGGAGTATCCGGATTCCCCGATTCCCGAACTCCGCGGCCACATCCGGCTCGAGTTCGGCGCGATGGACGCGTGGTTCGAGGAGAACGAGGAGATCTTCACCCATCCACGGGACCCCGGGGTGCGGGTGGACATCCT
Organism: Amycolatopsis sp. NPDC059027; assembly: GCF_042739735.1. Lineage (NCBI taxonomy): Bacteria > Bacillati > Actinomycetota > Actinomycetes > Pseudonocardiales > Pseudonocardiaceae > Amycolatopsis > Amycolatopsis sp. NPDC059027. The sequence continues at coordinate 89,322 of NZ_JBHYIK010000034.1, forward strand.
GCCGAGCTCCCGGCACGTCCGGATCGAGGTCGGCGGGGTGACCGTGGCGAACACCGTGCGCCCGTCGCTGCTGTTCGAGACCGGCCTGCCGACCCGGTACTACCTGCCCAGGACGGACATCCGGCTCGACCTGCTCGAACACACCGGCACCGTGACGCACTGCCCTTACAAGGGCGCGGCCGAGTACTGGTCGGTAAGGGCCGGTGGCGAGCTGCACACGGATCTGGCCTGGAGCTATCCGGTGCCTCTGCCGGAAAGCGCCCGGATCGCGGGCCTGATCGCCTTCACCGACGAACGCGTGGACGTCTACGTAGACGGGGTCCTGCAGGAACGGCCGAAGACCAAGTTCGGCTGAGTCAGGCGGCGTGGCGGCCGCTGGCGTGGCGGCGGGAACCGGGCCGGAGGCGGGGGCGCGTCACCGGCCCGGCGGTCTCCGTCGCGGAGACGTCGGCGCCGCCTGCGCCGTCGGAGACCACCGTGGGCAGGGGGCTGTGCCGGTCGCGATGCTGCCGGTGCACGGCGTAGAGCAGGGCGAGCCCGAGCACCACCAGCGTGTGCGTGAGGACCCGGCCCGCGGTGACCTGACCGGCGAACAGGTCGCCGGTGGACACCCCGAACAGAACCACGACGAAGCCGGTGAGCAGCGGCAACTGGCCCGACGCCGTCTTCGGCCGGAAGGTGGCCCACAGGAGGCCGACGCCCACCGCGAGGTTCCACGCGCCGCTCTCGTGCGCGAGGTGCCCGGCCAGCTGGACCGGGTCGTTCAGGTGATGCGCGTCTCCGCTGCCGAGCAGCTGGGCGAACGCCAGCGCGAGCTGGGCCACCGCGACCACGCCCAGCGCGATCCGCAGCGGCCAGCCCTCCCCGCTCGGCGCGGGGGCCCGGTCGAGGATGGCCGCGGTGAGGTCCGGAACCGGCGGGGCCGGGCGCAGCAACAGGCCGCGGTTCAGGCGTTCGGCGTCGGCGAACCACGTCCGGCACGCCACGCACCCGGCCAGGTGGCGGTCGACGGCCCCGGGCGGGCCTGGTTCGGTCTCGCCGTCGATCCTCGCCGACAGCCCTTCACGGCATTCTTCGCACCTCACCTCCCAGTAGTCGGACGCCGGAGCCGCGTGGTTCCCGCTGTCTTCCGCGTCGCTGCTATTTTCAGTCCATGCCCGGTGCGCGCAGCAGCGAAGACGACGAACGGACCACCGCGCTGGCGCTCGCCGCTGGCCGCGGGGACCGGCGTGCGCTGGAGGAATGGGTGCGGGCCACCCAGGCCGACGTCTGGCGCTTCCTCGCTCACCTCGCCGACGCCGGTTCCGCCGACGACCTCACCCAGGAGACCTACCTCCGGGCCTTCGGCAGCCTGCGCCGGTTCGCCGGGCGCTCGTCGTCGCGGACCTGGCTGCTGTCCATCGCCCGCCGCGTCGTCGTCGACCAGCTGCGTTCGGCGGGGGCCCGGCCGAGGATCGCCGACACGGACTGGGAGAGCGCCGCGGAACGCCGGAGCGCCCGCACCGCGGCGGCCGGGTTCGAGGACCTCGTCGAGCTGCGGATGCTGCTCGACGGTTTGGACCCGGAACGGCGCGAGGTGCTCGTGCTGACCCAGGTCCTCGGGCTGAGCTACGCCGAGGTCGCCGACGTCTGCGGATGCCCGGTCGGCACCGTGCGCTCCCGGGTCGCGCGGGCCAGGGACGATCTGCTCGACGCCGCCCGTGAGCGCGGGCACGACGTCGGCTGATCGTCCTTTTCGGACAATCAGATCGTGACCGGCAGCTCGTGTGCCCGGGCGTATTCCAGCGGACGGGAACGGCGTGCGCCGCTACTGTCGGCGCATGTCGTTCACCGGTCTCGATGCCTGGCTCGCCGCTCGCGCCGCCGCCGACCTTTTCTCCGGCGTGGTGCTGATCCGCCGCGGCGACGAGACGGTGTTCTCGGGTTCCTACGGGTGGGCGAGCCGTCGCTGGCGGGTGCCCAACACGCTCACCACCCGCTTCGACACCGCGTCGGTGACCAAGCTCTTCACCTCGGTGGCCGCGCTGCGGCTGGTCGACGAGGGACGGTTGGATCTCGACGCGCCGATCACCGATCTCGTCGATCTGGCCGGGACGGCGATCTCGCCCCAGGTGACCGTGCGGCACCTGCTCACGCACACCTCCGGCATCGCCGACGACGCGGACGAAGAGGCGGGGGAGAGCTACGAGGCGCTGTGGCTCGAAAAGCCGGTGTACACGGTCACGCGAACGCGTGATCATCTGCCCAATTTCGCTGGCAAGGAGCCGAATTTCGCGCCCGGCGAAAGCTGCCGGTACTGCAACTCGGGGTACCTGCTCGTGGGCATGGCGATCGAGGAGATCACCGGAACCGAGTACCGCGAGCACATCCGCGACGTCGTGTTCGCCCGTGCGGGCATGGCGGACTCGGACTTCTTCGACCGGCGTGATCCCGCGCCGGACGTCGCCGAGGGCTGGGACCCGGTCGTCGAAGCGGAAGGCAGGATCACCGGCTGGCGGCAGAACATCTTCAGCTATCCGCCCATCGGCTCGCCCGACGGCGGCGCACACTCCACTGTGGACGATCTCGTGCGGTTCCTGCGCGCCGTGCGCGGCGGCGAGCTGCTGTCCGCCGAACGCACCGCGCAGTTCCTCACTCCACAGGTCCGCCACGACGAAAACCCCGATGGCGACGTTTGGTACGGCTTCGGCCTCGAGTTCACCCTCGACGCCGACGGCAGCGTATGGAACTACTACAAGGACGGCGGCAACACCGGGGCGTGCTCCCTGGCGCGACACTACCCGGCGCTCGGCCTCGACGTGGTGATGCTCTCGAATCTCACCACCGGCGGCCTGGCCGTGATCCGCGAGATCGACCGCCGGATCTCCCGCCCGATCACGTGAGATCTCCGTCTGATCACAGGAAATCTCCACCCGAGCACGTGAGATCGCCCAGCACGCCCCCGGCGGCCCCGCGCGCGAATGGGGATCTCACGTGTCTGGATGGAGGTTTCGCGTGTCTGGATGGAGATCTCGCGTGTCTCATAGCTTGCGGGCCTCGATCAGGAAGCGGTGGTGGGCCATGGTCCAGACGCCGTCGGCGACGATCCGCTCGTGCAGCGCGGCGAGCCGTTCGCGATACCGCTCGGCGTCGAAGCCCGGCACGATCCAGATCACCTTGCGCAGGTAGAGGACCACGGCGGCGATGTCGAAGAACTCCACCCGGCGGACGGCGGTCCGCAGGTCGGTCACGGTCAGGCCCGCGGCCTCGGCGGCGGCCTTGGCCCCTTCGGCACCGAAGGTCGGATCCGCGGGGTCCGAGGGCGGGCAGGAACCCATCATGAACTCGGTCAGCTCCGCGGCCGAGGGCCCGCCGACGTGCTGGGCGAGGTAGGTCCCGCCCGGCCTGAGCACCCGGGCGACCTCCGGCCAGGGGACGAACGTCGGATGGCGGGTCGTGACGAGGTCGAACGCGGCGTCGGGAAACGGCAGCGCGGCGTCGTTCGGGACCTCGTGGACCTCGCCGCCGAGCGGGGCCAGCGTCTCCCGCGCGCGGGAGACGTTCGGCGGCCAGCCCTCGGTGGCGGCGAGGACCGGCGGCGGCTTCGGGATCTCCGCCAGCACCTCGCCGCCACCGGTCTGCAGGTCGAGCGCCGCCGACGCCCTCGCCATCCGCTCGCCGAGCAGCCGGGAGAACCCCCACGGCGGCCGTTCCTCGGTGGCGCGACCGGCGAACCAGGAGAAGTCCCAGCCCTCGGTCGGCTGTGCGGCCCCTTCGGCGATGAGGTCCTCGAACGTCGTGTTCACGCGATCGCCTCGCTTCGCGAGACAGTGTTGAATCCTTTTTGGCGCGCGATATCCATGATTCGCTCGCAAGCATCGCTCATGGCGTCATCGTCGACGCGGCGGCGACGACTCGCAACGGATTTCCGGGCGCTTCAGCCGTCGGTGGACCGCTTCCACAGGTTGATGCCGCTTTCGGTGGCGTACCGGTCGATTTCGGCCAGTTCCCCGGCGGTGAACTCGAGGTTCGCGAGCGCGCCGACGTTGTCCTCCAGCTGCTTGACGCTGCTGGCTCCGATCAGCACCGACGTCATCCGCGGATCCCGCAGCGCCCACGCGAGCGCGAGCTGGGCGAGCGTCTGTCCACGTCGGACGGCGACCTCGTTCAGCGCGCGCACCTTGGCGAGCGCCTCCTCGGTCAGCGTGTCCGGGTTGAGGGATTTTCCTTGCGCGGCACGGGAATCCGCTGGGATGCCGGCGAGGTAGCGGCCGGTGAGCACGCCCTGGGCGAGCGGCGAGAACGCGATGCAGCCCGCGCCGGCGGTCTCCAGCGTGTCGAGCAGCTTGTCGGTTTCGAGCCAGCGGTTGAGCATCGAGTACGACGGCTGGTGGATGAGCAGCGGCGTGCCCAGCTCGCGCAGCAGCCGCGCGGCCTCGGCCGTCCGCTCGGAGTTGTACGAGGAGATGCCGACGTAAAGCGCTTTCCCGGAGCGGACGGCCCGGTCCAGCGCGCCGACGGTCTCTTCGAGCGGGGTTTCCGGGTCGAAGCGGTGCGAGTAGAAGATGTCGACGTAGTCCAGCCCGAGCCGGCCCAGCGACTGGTCGAGCGAGGCGAGCAGGTACTTGCGCGAACCCCATTCGCCGTACGGGCCCGGCCACATGTCGTAGCCGGCCTTGGTGGAGATCACCAGCTCGTCGCGGTACGGCCGGAAGTCGGTGGCCAGCAGCCGTCCGAAGTTCTCCTCCGCCGAGCCGTACGGTGGGCCGTAGTTGTTCGCCAGGTCGAAGTGCGTGATGCCGAGGTCGAACGCGCGGCGCGCGATGTCGCGCTGAGTCTGCAAGGGACGGTCGTGGCCGAAGTTGTGCCACAGGCCCAGTGAGATCGCGGGCAGCTTCAGCCCGGAGCGTCCGCAGCGTCGGTAGGGGATCGATTGGTATCGGCCGGGAGCCGCAACGTAGGTCACGCGGCCGATGCTAACCCGGCACTTCCCGGCCCGGAGAGCTGCCCGACCAGTGCCTTCCGGCCGGTCACAAGCAGGAGCAGTGCCGAGATCGGGCCTTCGACCAGCGCACCCTCGCCGCCCGACCAGTCGACGTCGGTCGCCCGCAGCCGGTACCCGGCCAGCTTCCGCTGCGGATGGAAGGGAAAGCCCCGGGTCCACGCGCGCTCGGTCGCGGCCCGTGCCGCGGCCGGGGGCATCGCACGGGGCCTGCCGAGCGGGATCGCGATGTCCTGGCCGTGCACGAGCATGTCCATCAACCGGTCGAGGGGGACGGTGCTGGGCGGGCAGCGTCGTTGTCCGACCGTGCCGCGCAGCTGAGTGAGCAGTTCGGCCGGTGCCCGGCGCGCGTAGCGGACCGCCGAATCGCGGATCGCCCGGTTGAAGTTGCCCCGGGCACGGACGAACGCACCAAGGACGAAAGGCAGGCTGCCCTCGGTCGCGAGGACCACGTGCGCCACGACGTCTCGCACCCGCCAGCCGTCGCAGAGCGAGGCCTGCTCCCATTCGGCGTCGGAGAGCGTCTCCAGCAGTTCGATCAGGCTGCGGCGTTCCACGTCGACGGCCTGCCAGATCTCTTCGGCTTCCATCGTGCCCTCCTCCGGGAGGGCTCAACTATAGAACCGGGAGTCCCGTGGCAGCGGACAGTGACGCTCCCGATGTTGCGCAGGAGGGTGTTCATCGGCGAGTCTCGCAGGACAGGCGCTTGCGACAGGGTGGTGTGCACGTGACGGGGACGGGCTGTTTCGAATCGGTCGACGACGTGTCGGCGAAGCTGGCCGAGGTGGGTTATCTGGCCTCGCCCGCCGTGGCGACCACGGTGTTCCTCGCCGACCGGCTCGGCAAGCCGCTGCTCGTCGAGGGTCCGGCAGGCGTCGGCAAGACCGAGCTGGCCAAGGCTGTCGCCGAGGTCAGCGGCTCGCGGCTGGTGCGGCTGCAGTGTTACGAGGGCATCGACGAGGCCCGCGCGCTGTACGAGTGGAACCACGCGAAGCAGCTGCTGCGGATCACCGCGGGCCGGGACGAGACGTGGGAGCAGGCCCGCACGGACATCTTCGGCGAGGAGTTCCTGCTGCGCCGTCCGCTGCTGACGGCGATCTCCGGGACCGAGCCGACCGTCCTGCTCATCGACGAGACCGACAAGGCCGACATGGAGGTCGAGGGCCTGCTGCTGGAGGTGCTCGGCGATTTCCAGGTGACCGTCCCCGAGCTGGGCACCATCACCGCGACCCGCCGCCCGTTCGCGGTGCTGACCTCGAACGCGACGCGGGAGCTGTCCGAGGCGTTGCGGCGGCGGTGCCTGTTCCTGCACATCGACTTCCCGGACGAGGAGCTGGAACGCGACATCGTCCGGCTCAAGGTGCCGGGGATCAACGACGTCCTCGCCGATTCGGTCGTCCGGGTCGTCGCCGCGCTGCGGGCGATGGACCTGCGCAAACTGCCCTCGGTGGCGGAAACCATCGACTGGGCGCGCACGTTGCTCGCGCTCGGTGCGGACACGCTCGACGACAAGGTCGTCCGCGAGAGTCTCGGCGTGGTGCTCAAGCACCAGGACGACATCGCGAAGGCGGGCGCCGGGTTGCGGCTCGACGAGGTAGTGGAGGCATCATGAGCGACAATGGCGAAGCCCGCTCATGAATGCCGACCGGGCGCGGGTGTCCCGCAAGACACTGGACGCGTCGTGACCGCGGGTGTTCCGGAGCGGCTGACGGCGTTCGTGCGGGCGCTGCGGGGCCAGGGCATCCCGGCGGGGCCCAGCGAGACGATCGACGCGGCCGCCGCGCTGGAGGTGCTCGGCTTCGCCGACCGGGAGCTGATGCGGGAAGGCCTCGCGGCCGCGCTGGTCCGCCGCGGCGGGCAGCGCTCGGTGTTCGACGCGACCTTCGACGTCTACTTCCCGGCCGGGGTCGGCGTGCCCGAACGGGCTCGCGAGGACCGGCCCGAAAACCTCGAAGAGCTGCGTGACCAGCTTGCCGCCGCGCTCGCCGAGGACGACCAGCAGACCTTGGCGCAGCTGGCGGGCGTCGCCGTCGACATGCTGGGTTCCTACGGCGTCGCGTCCGGCCCCGGTGGTGGCTGGTCGGCGCACCAGACGCTGGACCGGCTCCAGCCGCAGACGCTGATCGTGCGCGTGCTCGCCGCGATCCGGGCGGGCGTCGCTCCCGGTGACGCGTTCACCGACCGGCTGGAGCGAGACGAGGTCCGGCGGCGGGTCGATGGGTTCCGCGGTCAGGTCCGCACCGAGGCGCGCCGTCGCGCGGCGGAGGTCCGCGGCCGCGAGCGGGTCGCGAAACACGCGATCCCGCCCGCCGCCGACCGCGTCGACTTCCTCATCGCCAGCCGCAGCCAGCTCGCGGAACTGCGTCGCACGATCCAGCCGTTGTCCCGCAAACTCGCGACGCGGCTGGCCGCGCGGCGGCGGGCGGCCGGCCGCGGGCAGATCGACCTGCGGCGCACACTGCGCCGTTCGCTGTCCACCGGGGGCGTGCCGGTGCGCCCCGCGTTCCGGCACCGGCGCCCGGTCCGGCCGGAAATCGTGCTGCTGTGCGACATTTCCGGTTCCGTGGCGGGCTTCGCGAACTTCACCATGTTGCTCGTGCAGGCGCTGCGCGACCAGTTCAGCAAGGTCCGCGTGTTCGCCTTCGTCAACTGCACCGACGAGGTCACCGGGCTGGTCACCGGCGGCGACGCGGATCCGGAACAGCTCGGCACGCGCATCCTCACCGAGGCCGAGGTCGCCCGCTGGGACGGGCACAGCGACTACGGCGACGCGCTGCAGCAGTTCGAGGAGGACTGGGCGGAGGCCGTCGGGCCGCGGACGTCGGTGCTGATCCTCGGCGACGCCCGCACGAACGGCGGCGACCCGAACCTCGACGCCCTCCGCCGGATCCGCGGCCGCGCGCGGCACGTGTTCTGGCTGAATCCGGAGCGGCGTGCACTGTGGTCCACAGGGGACTCGGCGGCGCTGGAATACGCCGAACTGGTGGAAATGCACGAGTGCCGGACCGTGCAGCAACTGTCCACTTTGGTCACCCGGTTGCTGCCGGTCTAGGCGGCGCGGCGTGGAACTGCGGCAGCTCAGGTACTTCGTCACGGTTGCCGAGGAGCTGCACTTCGGCCGGGCCGCCGAACGGCTGCACGTCGTCCAGCCCGCGGTGAGCCAGCAGATCCGGCGGCTGGAACGGGAACTCGGCACCGAACTGCTGGACCGCTCGCCCCGGCGCGTGCGGCTCACCGAGGCGGGGCGGGTGTTCCTGCCCGAAGCGCGGGCGGTGCTCGCGGCCGAGGAACGCGCGAAGGCCGTCGTCGCCGAGCTGACCGGCGGCCGCACCGCGACCGTCCGCCTGGGTACCAGTACCGGCCTCGGCGATCACCTGGACCGGGTGCTCGACGCGCTCGTCGAGCTGGCACCGGGGACCGGCGTCGAGCTGGTGTCCGCGGCGACGCAGGCCCGCCTGGATCGTGTCGCGAATGGACAGCTCGACGCGGCCTTGATCCGTGGTGCGCGGGAACATCCCGGCGTGCGGCTGATCCCGGTGTGGCAGGATCCGCTGGTGGTCGCGATTTCCGCCCGGCATCCCCTCGCCGCCGGTCCGGACGTAGCGCTGGCCGACCTGGCCGGTCTGCCGCTGCGGCTGGTTTCGCGGCGCGACAACGCCCCGCTCGTCGACCTCGTCGTTTCCGCCTGTCACGAAGCCGGGTTCACGCCCGCGTTCGACGGGCGGACGAGTAGCCTGCAGGACACGCACGCCGCGATCGGTGCCGGCGAGCCACTGTGGACGGTCATCTACGCCGCGCACGCGCGGCAGCTCGCCACCGGGCGGGTGGCGTTCCTGCCCGTGCGGGACGCGCGGCTGGTGATGCCGACCTCGCTGGCGGTGCGCGCGGACGACCCCACCCCGCACCTCGACGTGCTGCTCGCGGCCTGCGCCGCGCTGGACGATCACGATCGCTGATCGCTGCGCGTACGGACTGGATCTTGGTCGCGTGGCGGAATTCGGGTGGACTGGGGTCAGCCCGGCGAAGACCGGGGAACGATCAGGAAGTGACCCGATCATGCCCATCGTGACCGTCCAGCAGGGACCCCGCGACGTCGAACTCAAGCGGGAACTGGTCCGCCGTGTCACCGACGCGTTCGTCGACGCGCTGAAGGTCCCGGCCGAAAGCGTGCACGTGTGGATCCAGGAGGTGCCCGCCGACAGCTGGGGCGTCGGGGGCACGCTCACCGCGGACAAGTAGCGCCCCGCGCCCGCCGGGTGGCGGCCCGGCGGCGGGGCGGGGGCCGAGACACGAGATCCCGCCCTCACACCACTAAGACACCCTC